>JAYTEJ010000311.1:0-2161 GCA_043735365.1 Acidobacteriota bacterium | reverse complement strand
GGGATGCCGGTGGGCGTGCCGGTCAAGGCCGGCGCCGGACTCGCGAACTGAAAACGACGCGGTCAGCTCGCAGCGCTCAGCCGTCGGCCTCCTCAGCTGACCACTGATTCCTGAGAGTTGACCGCTGACACCGGCTCCCTAAACCACCACCAGCGTCTTCGTCGTCGTCGGCGACCCGCACGCCTCGAACCAGTCAATCCCCTCACTGACCAGATCGAACTTCAGGCCGTAGCGGCCGCGCGCCGGCGGCGCCGTGACCGTCATCTCGACGGCGACGGTAGCGTCCGGGTCGAGCGCGTGCGGCAGCCAGGCGCGCTCGAAATCGCGGGTCACGACATCGCCGTCCGGACCGCAGAGCTGGGCGCCGACACGCACCAGCCGGCGCCCGTAGCTCGCCTGGGCGGGAAACGGCCGGGACGACAGATTGCGGACCCGCAGCCGCAGCGTCAGGGCGCGGCCGGCGCGCGCCAGCAGCGGCAAGCCGGGGAGGAAGCCGCCGACGTCGATCCGTGCCCGCGGCGTGGCGCCGGGGATGGCGTTGCCGAGGTTGTTGTCGTCCCAGATCTCGTGACGGATGGCCGCCAGCGCCTCGGAGCCCGGCGCGAACCGGCGCGAGTACATGTCTTCCGGGTGGTCGGTCAGCTCCCAGCACAGCCGATCGACGCCGATCGCCTCCGCCATCTGCCGGGCCTGGCTCATCTCCGCGGCGCTGTCGTTATGGGTGAAGAGGATGTAGCGCCAGTTGATGAACGGCACGTCCCGGCCGGCGCTGCGCTTCTCGTCGGCCGCGGCCCGCAGATTACGGATCGCCTTGTCGAAATCGCCGCGCCGGCGATACACCGCGTAGCTCTCCGGAGTCGCGCCGTCGATCGAGAACGTCACTTCGTCGATCCCCGAGCGCGCCAGGCGCCGCGCCTGTTCCTCGGTGAACGCCAGTCCGTTGGTGCTGGTGTAGAGGTAGATGTGCGGGAACTGCGTCTTGATGTATTCGCACATCTCGATCGCCCGCTTGTGCAGGAAGGCTTCGCCGTAGTTGAAGAAGTCGACCCGGGTCAGCGATGGCCCGGCTTCGTCGATGGCCTTGCGGAACAGCTCGAAGTCGAGCATCGCGGCCTGCCGCGTCTTGGTGATGCCGGTCTCCGGCGCGCAGCAGGCCTGCGCGCACGAGATGTTGCAGGCGGCGGTGCACTCGATGTACAGCCGTGACGGCAGCGCCGGGACGTTGGGATCGCGCTGCGGTGGGGCGGCGTCCCGGCCGAGCGGCAGCTTGAGTGGGCAGTCGCCGCAGAACTTCGAGCCGCCGCGGTTCAGGTCCTGGCGCAGGCCGGAGGCGCGCTCGCCGGTCCAGACGGCGGCGATGCCTTCGGTTCTGACATCGCCGAGGACGCGCTTACCGTAGGGGTCGGCGCAGCCGCAGACCAGCCGTCCGTCGCAGAGCATCACCATCGTGCTCCACGGCCAGCTGCAGGTGAACCGGGTTGCGAGGTAGTTCAGGGCCACGCTTCATTTCCTGGTCAGCTTCTTCATGTAGGCGCCGAGCCGCTCGTTCTCGTAGGAGACGCTGTTCAGGAACAGGCTCTCGGCGAAGTACTGGCGGCGCTCGTCTTCGGACATCTGCTCGATCAGGTGCTGGATCTCCCGCACCATGTCTTCGAACGTCCGCTGCAGCTCCCGCTTCGCGGTGACCTCGATGTACAGCGCCTCGAGCAGCGCCAGCAGGTCGCCGTCGAGCGCAACCTCGGTGCCGTTGGTCATGGTGATGGTGCGCATCGCTACGCTCCGAAGCTTTTGACGGCCGAGGGCTCGTCCGGGTGCACTTCGATGAAGTTCTGCGCGCCGGTCATGGTCAACATCGTTTCGACGCGCTTCTGCACGCCGGCGAGCTTGAGCGCGCCGCCGGCGGCGCTGGCCTGGCGGTAGAGATCCATCAGACAGCCGATCGTGGCGCTGTCGACGTAGCCGACCGCGGAGAGGTCGACGACCACCTTGCGCTCGCCGGCGGCGATCAGGTCGGTGACCACGGTCGAGAACTCCGACAGCAGGGGGTACATCAGCCTCGACTCGCCGATGCGGACGACGGCCACGCCGTTGGCGTGGTCGGTACTGAGATTCATTCTGGTGCTCCGGTCCGCCGTGGCCGCGGACGCGCGGCCGATCCGCG
>JAYTEJ010000310.1:0-11246 GCA_043735365.1 Acidobacteriota bacterium | reverse complement strand
GTGCGCCAGGCCAACCGGCACGACGTCAACGTCATCGGGCTGTCGCTGCCGAACATCAACAAGCCCTACGTGCACGACGGCTGGGTGCAGACGGTGGTGCTCTGGAACACCCGCGACCTCGGCTACCTCACGGTGCTGGCCGGCTCGCGGCTGGCGCACGGCCGGCTGCCGCCCGGCACCGCCTCACTCGACGCCGGCCGCCTCGGCACCATTCAGATCCGCGGCACCGAGATCGTGCTCGGCGCGCCGACGATGTTCACGAAGGCGAACATCGACAAGTTCGATTTCTGAGGGGCGTGCCGTGGATGCCGCCAAGTCGAGCCCGTCTCCGGGCTCCCGCCGCCTGCGCTGGACCGTGCTGTGGGTGATCCTGATCGCCACCGTGCTGCTGCCGTTCCTGCTGTTCGAGCGGCAGTTCGAACAGCTCGCCACCTGGCTGGCGCAGGGCCATGCGTCGGGGTGGGCAACGGCGGCGGCCATCGGCGCGCTCCTCGCGCTCGACGTCTTCCTGCCGGTCCCTTCCAGCATCGTCTCGACCGGCGCCGGCGTCCTGCTCGGGTTCTGGAAGGGCACGCTGGTGATCTGGATCGGGATGAATCTCGGCTGCGCCATCGGCTACCTGTTCGGAGCCTACGCGGCCGCGCCGGCGCGGCGGCTGGTCGGGAGCGACGGCCTCGCGCGCGCCGGGAAGGTGATGGACCAGTACGGCCTGTGGGCGATAGCGGTGTGCCGGCCCATTCCCGTGCTGGCGGAATCCAGCGTCGTGTTCGCCGGGCTCGTGAAGAGCCCGCTGGCGCCGTTCTTGTGGCTGACGACGCTGGCGGATCTGGGGATTGCGCTGGCCTACGCGGCGGTGGGCGCGTTTTCGATGCGGGCGGGCTCGTTCCTGCTGACCTTCGCGGGCGCGATTGCGCTGCCGGGGGTGGCGCTGCTGGCGGGGAAGATCTGGCTGGGCTCCTGCGGGCGAAGTGTCACAGACAGCCGGGAATGATCCGGGTTAGTATCCGGGTTCCGACGTACGGCCCGGGCGAGTGCAGGCAGTGGCCCGGTCGATTTCATCAGGAGAGGGCAGGCATGGCAATCAGCGACAAGGACAGATTCCTCTATTCGCGCCGAGACTTCGGCAAGCTGGCGCTGGCCGGACTCCCGGCGATCGCGCTCGTGGACGTGAAGGGCTTCGCGGCGATTGATTCCAAGATCCATGGCGTCCAGATCGGGGCCATCACCTACAGCTTTCGCGCCATTCCCAGCGCCGACGACATCATCATGGCCTACCGGACGATTGGCCTCAGCGAGATGGAGCTGATGTCGAACCACGCCGAGCAGCTCGCCGGCGCGCCGATGCCGGCGGCTCCGGCCGGGCGAGGCCGCGCCATGGCGCCGCCGGCCGCGGCGCCTGGACGCCAGGGCGGCGGCCGCCGCGTGCTGACCCCCGAGGAGCAGGCCGAAGCCGATGCCCGCGCCGAGGCGCTCCGCAAGTGGCGGATGTCAGCCAGCGCGGCGACTTTCACGCCGGTGAAGAAGAAGATCGCCGACGCCGGCATCGACCTGCGGATCCTCTGCTATAACATGAACGTCCGCAACACCAAGGACGACGAGATCGAGTACGGCTTCATGATGGCGAAGGCGCTCGGCGCCCGGTCGATGTCCACCTCGACCCAGGTGAGCATGGCGAAGCGCACCGCGCCCTTCGCCGACAAGTACAAAATCCCGCTGGCGTTCCACGGCCACGACAACCTGACGGACCCGGACGAGACCGCCACCCCCGAGAGCTTCGCCACCATCCTGGCGGCGTCGAAATATCACGCGATCAATCTCGACATCGGCCACTTCACGGCGGCGAATTTTGATCCAGTGCCCTACATCCAGCAGCACCACGACCGGATCACGCACCTGCACCTCAAGGATCGCAAGAAGGACCACGGCGCCAATGTCCCCTGGGGCGAGGGGGACACGCCGATCAAGGCGGTGCTGAAGCTGCTCGAGAAGAACAGCAAGTGGGACATTCCCGGGAACATCGAGTTCGAATACCCCGGTGACCCGGTCGTCGAGGTGGGCAAGTGCCTCGAGTACTGCCGGCAGGCGCTGGCATAACCGGAGGTTCCGGGTTCGGGGTTCGGGTGGGCAAAAAAATGGGGGTCAGGCTGTTGCCGGACCCCCATTTCGCTTTTCAGACAGGTGTGACTACGCCGGGCGGCCGTGACTGCGACTGCGGCTTGCCCGGATTGAGCCGGGTGCGCACAACCGATGCCGCTGCGGATAGGCTGAAGGTTGAACCCTGAACCTCCGGTTCAATTCCCCACTTCAACCAGCAGCGCGCTGGTGCTCAGCTTGCCGAGGCTGTTGACGGCCCAGCAGCTGACGGTCGTCTTCCCGACCGGAAACTTCGACCCCGACGCGGGCGAGCAGTTGGTGGGCACCTTGCCGTCGATCTTGTCCTGCGCGGTGGCGGTGAAGGTAGCGGTGACGCCGTCGGCGCCGGTGGCGGCGACTTTGACGTTCCCGGAGGTGGTGATGGACGGCGGCTGAGCGGTTTCGAAGCCCAGCGGCAGGCGACTGGTGCAGTCGCCGTTCGGGCACTCGTTGGCGTCGAAGCAGCCGACGTAGCCGTTACCCGCGAAATCCTCGGGGCAGACGCCGCAGGTACGCGAGCCGGGGGTGTTGACGCACGCCGCCAGCTTGTTGCAGCCGCCGTTGCGCACGGCGCACTCGTTGACGTCGACGCATTTCGTCTCGGGTGAGCCGGTGAAGCCCGGCGGGCACATGCCCGGCGCGGCAGCCGCTGCCGCCGCCGACGCGGGGGCCTGTCCGGGCGCGGGCGAGGCGGTGTAGCCGAACACCGTCGTCAACGCGAACACCAGCGCGACACCGACGACGGACTGGGTCACCCAGCGGGGAATCATCTGTATAGCCATGCCCCGATAATAGACGACTCGACGCGGGCCTGCAATGTCCGGCCCGGGGCGTCACCGCGGCGGGTCAGCGGCCCTGATAGACCTCCCGCAGCGCCGGATAGACCCGTCGATAACGAGCGTAGTGGTCGGTCATCACCAGCGTGACGTCCGGCCGCGCCGGCGTCACCTCGGCGGTGTGGACCACGGCGTCGCAGGCAGCGTCCACGGTCGGCCAGTAGCCGGCTCCGACGCCGGCCAGCAGGGCGGCGCCGTAGACTGCGCCCTCCTCGGTCTCGACCGTTTCGACGTCACGGCCGTAGACGTCCGCCTGGATCTGCCGCCAGACCGCCGAGCGGGCCCCGCCGCCACCGAGGCGAATCTGTTCGACCGGCAGGCCCAGCTCGGCGAAGATCGTGAACGAGTCGCGCAGGCTGAAGGCGACGCCCTCGAGCACGGCCCGGACGACGTGGCCGCGGCCGTGGCTGGCGGCGAGTCCGAGGAGTGCGCCGCGGACGTTGGGATCACGGTGCGGGGTGCGCTCGCCCATCAGGTACGGGGCCCAGAGCACGCCCTCGGCGCCGGGCGGCACCGCCGCCGCCTCGGCCACCATCGCGGTATAGGCGGCATCTCCCCCGGACGCCATGCCGTGCTGATCGCGCAGCCACCGCAGCGACAGGCCCGCCGCCTGGGTCACGCCCATCACGTGCCAGCGATCCGGGATGGCGTGGCAGAAGGTGTGCAGCCGCCCGCCTGGATCGAGGAACGGCCTGTCCGTCGCCGCGAAGACGACGCCCGACGTGCCGAGCGTGGCGCTTACCGTGCCGGGACGGGTGATGCCCATGCCGACCGCCCCCGCCGCCTGGTCGCCGGCCCCGGCGACGATCGGCGTGCCGGCGGGAATGCCGGTCGCGGCGGCGCCGCGCTCCGAGACCCGGCCGCACACTTCCGGCGACTCGAACAGCGCTGGCAGGACCGCCGCGTCGATGCCGACCGCGTCCATCATCTCCTGCGACCAGCGGCGCCGCACCACGTCGAGCATCAGCGTGCCCGAGGCGTCGGCAACGTCGATCGCGAACTCACCGCTCAGCTGATAACGGACGTAGTCCTTGGGCAGGAGGACGCGGCGCACCTTCTTCCACAGCGCCGGCTCGTGCGTCCGCACCCAGAGCAGCTTGGTGAGGGTGAAGTTGGTGAGCGCGGGATTGGCGGTGAGCTCGAGGAGTCGCGCCTTGCCGACGGTGTCGTCGAGCCAGCGGCATTCCTGCTCGGTCCGCTGATCGCACCAGATGATCGCCGGACGCAGCACCTCGCCGCGCTCGTCGAGCAGCACCGCGCCGTGCATCTGTCCGGTGAGGCCGACCGCGGAAATCGTCGCCGGCGCGATACCGGTCCGCTTCAGGACGCCCTGGATCGCCTCCTGCGACGCCCGCCACCAGTCCGCCGGATCCTGCTCGGCCCAGGCCGCCTGCGGCGATCGGAACGCCGCATGCTCCGCCGTGCTCGACCCGAGCAGCCGGCCATCCTCCCCGAGCACCAGCGCCCGCGAGCCGCTGGTGCCGACGTCAATCCCAAGTACGGGCATAACTGCTGGATCCCCTCGGAGCCGTCAGCCCTCAGCCGCCAGCTCTCAGTCGTCAGTTACCTGGCACCCCGGCACCTTGGCACACTGACACTTTGTAATCGGCCCCCCGGCAGCTTTTCTACCTAACTCCCATCAGCAGTTCGATGGTCAGCTGGTCGAGCCGCTCGTAGCCAAGGCCGCGGCTGGCCAGGCCGACGCGATCAAACGTGTGGCCGAGCAGCTTGTCGCCGCCGCGCGCCGAGTATTCCGTGACCGACGGCAGATCCGACGCCGCGCCGCCGAGCTCCTTGATGATGTTCTGGATGTCCTTGTCGGCGGCCCAGCGCTTGGCGCGCTCCTTGAGGATCAGGTAGGTGCGCATGCAGCCTCGCGCGAAGTCGCGGACGCCGTCGTAGTCCTCGGTGCGATAGGCATGGGCATCGAAATGCCGGGGGCCGTCGTAGCCGGACTCCTCGAGGAACTTCACCAGGAAGAACGCCGCCTTGATGTTCGCCGACCCGAACCGGTAATCCTGGTCGTAGCGGCCCGGCGCCTGATCGTTCAGATCGATGTGAAACAGCTTGCCGGCCTCATGCGCCTGCGCCACGGCATGGAGGAAGTTCAGCCCCGCCATGGTCTCGTGGGCCACTTCCGGGTTGACGCCGACGAGCTCGGGGTGCTCGAGTGTCGGAATGAAGCCCAGGTAGGCGGCGGTGGTCGCCATGTAGATGTCGCCGCGCGGCTCGTTGGGCTTGGCCTCGAGCGCGAAGCGGTAGTCGTACTTCTTGTCGAGCGAGTACCGCACCAGGTAGTTGATTCCCTCGCGCAGCCGCTTGACCGCCTCGTCCGGACGGCGGCAGGCGTCGGTCTCGACTCCCTCGCGTCCCCCCCAGAGCACGAACGTCGTCGCGCCCAGCTCGGCCCCGAGGTCCATCGCCCGCATCGTCTTCTGGATCGCGTAGGCGCGCACCGAGGCGTCGTTGGCGGTGAAGGCGCCGTCGCGAAAAACCGGGTCGTAGAACAGGTTGACCGTGGCCATCGGGACGACGACGCGGTGGCGGGTGCAGGCGGCTTTGAAGTCCTTGACGATCTGGTCGCGCTCGGCCGGCGTGGCGTCGATCGGCACCAGGTCGTTGTCGTGGAGGTTGACCCCCCAGGCGCCGACTTCGCCGAGCATCGCGACCGCGTCGACCGGCGCCAGCGCCGGCCTGACCGCCTCGCCGAACGGGTCCCGGCCGCGGTTGCTGACGGTCCAGAGGCCAAAAGAAAATTTGTGTTCGGGACGTGGCGTGTACTGGTCGGCCATCGGACGAATGCTCCTCCGGGGCGCGCCTGCCCCGTGCAAGGGTTGAGCTGCGGTATCATGCAGCGCCGTGAACGCGATAGGTTACTCGCGGATGTGCCGCAGGCGCAATCGCGACGCGACATCGGCCGAGTGAACCGGATTCCGGCAGGAGAGCCTCATGAGCCGACGCGCGGATGCCAACTGGAAGGGCGGGTGCCTGGCGCTGGCCGGCGCCTTCGGTCTGTCGTGGGCGCTGGGGAACGGCGCCCCGGTGGCGGCCCAGGCGGGAGCGGCCGCCGCCGGCGGCCGCAGTACCCAGGCCCCCGCGGCGGCGGCGCCCCAGGGGCGCGGCGGCGGGATCTATCCCGACTACGTGCCCGACGACGACGCCGGGTTCGTGCCGATTTTCGACGGCACGACGCTGACCGGCTGGGACGGGGATACGACCTTCTGGCGCGCCGAGAACGGCGCGATCATCGGCGAGAGCACGCCGCAGAAGCCGGTCAAGGAAAACAGCTTCCTGATCTGGCGGGCCGGCACGGTCAAGGACTTCGAGCTCAAGGTCGAATTCCGGATCAGCGGCACCAACAGCGGCATCCAGTACCGCAGCACCGCGGTCCCCGAGCTCGGGAAGTGGGTGCTCAAGGGCTACCAGGCCGACATCGACTTCGTCGGCGACTACCTCGGCAACGTCCACGAGGAGCGCGGCCGCAAGCCCGGCCACGTCGTCCTGGCGCGGCGCGGCCAGATGACCCGCATCGCCGCCGGGCCGAAGTACGAGACGCTGGCGACGATCGGGGATGGCACGCTGCTCAAGGGCGTGGTCAACATCAACGGCTGGAACCGGTATCACATCATCGCCCGCGGTCCGGTGCTGATGCAGATCATCAACGGCCAGCTGATGGGCGTGACCATCGACGAAGATACGAAGAATTTCGTGCCCGAAGGGCTGCTCGGCTTGCAGATGCACGTCGGGCCGCCGTTCAAGATCGAATACCGGAATATCCTGTACCGGAAACTGGGGTCGTAGGCGCGGCGCGAGCGGCGCGGCCCGGGAGTGAGCAATGGCCCAGATAGGTGTCAACGCGTGGGTGTGGTCGTCGCCGGTCAACACGGCGGAGTTCGGCCGCCTGGCCCCGATCGTCAAGCAGATGGGGTTCGACCTGATCGAGGTGGGGATCGAGAGCACCACCGACCTCGACTATGAAAAAGCCGCCGAGATCGCCCGCGCCAACCGGCTGGCGGTCAGCGTCTGCGCGGCGATGGGGCCGGACCGCGATCTGATTCACGCCGACGAGAGCATCCGCGCCAACGGTATGGACTACGTCCGCCACTGCATCGACGCGGCGCAGACGATCGGCGCCGCCAATGTCGTCGGGCCGCTCTACAGCGCCGTCGGCCGCACCTGGCAGCAGAGCGCCGACGATCGCAAGAAGGACCTCGATCTGCTGGTCGGGCAGTTGAAAGCGCTCGCGGCGTACGCGGGCGAGCGCGGCGTGACAATCTGCGTCGAGCCGCTCAACCGCTTCGAGACCAGCTTCATGAACCTGGCGTCGCAGGCGATTGAAGTCGTGGACCGCGTCGATCATCCGGCCTGCGGCATCCTGCTCGACACCTTCCACATGAATATCGAAGAGCGGTCGATTGGCGACGCGATTCGCGCCGCCGGACCGCGGATGCGGCACCTCCATACCTGCGAGAACGACCGCGGCGCCCCGGGATCGGGGCACGTGCCGTGGGACGAAGTAGCGAAGGCCTGCCGCGACATCGGCTACAGCGGACCGCTGGTGATCGAGTCGTTCACCGACAAGGTCAAGTCGATCGCCAGGGCCGCGGCGATCTGGCGGCCGTTCGCGGAGACGCAGGACCGCCTGGCGACCGACGGGCTGCGGTTTTTGCGGCGGCTGTTTCCGAACTGAGGCCGATCCCGGCCATGTTCGAGGTCGAGCCCTCGGGTCGACCACCAGCGTAACGATGAGTGACCCTTAGGAGGGTGATGGCTGCCAGGTTTGCCGGCTCACGGTTCGTCCGCCTCTTCACCATTGCGCTCGGGATATGCGCCGGCTGCTTCGCGCTGGTCGCGCAGACGCCCGGCCCGGCGCCGGCTCCCACGCCCCAGGGGACGGGCAACCCCGCGGCGCAGGGCCCCGCCACTGCCGCCCCAGCCACACCGCCCGTCCCGGGCGGGCGCGGGCGCGGTGGACGCGGCGTCGATCCCTTCGAGAACGCCGACCTCACTCCCAAAGACCCCATCGTCGCCGGCTCTCCGTCCGACGAGCTGAAGCGCTTCGTGCTCCAGCCCGGCTACAAGATGGAGCCGGTCCTGACCGAGCCCGACATCCAGGAGCCGACCCAGATCGCTTTCGACGGCAACGGCCGCATGTTCGTCGTCGAGATCCGCGCCTACATGCAGGACGCCGATGCCACCGGCGAGCTGGATCCGATCGGCCGCATCTCGATGCACGTCGACGCCGACAACGACGGCATCTACGAGAAGCACACCGTCTTTGTCGACAAGCTGGTCTTCCCGCGCTTCGTCATGCCGATCGGCGCCAACAGCATTCTGACGATGGAGTCGAATCAGGACGATGTCTGGCGCTACACCGACACCAACGGCGACGGCGTCGCCGACAAGAAGGAGCTGTTCACCAGCGGCTTCGGCCGCGCCGGCAACGTCGAGCATCAGCAGAGCAGCCTCTACTGGGGCATGGACAACTGGCTCTACAGCACCTACAACGCCTTCCGCGTCCGCTGGACGCCGACCGGCGTCCTCCGCGAGCCGACCGGCACCAACGGCGCCCAGTGGGGCATCACCCAGGACGACTACGGCAAGGTCTGGTTCCAGGGGGGCGCCAGCGGCCTGCCGTCGTACTTCCAGTTCCCGATTCACTACGGCAACTTCCGCGTCCCCGATCAACTGGCGCCCGGCTTCGAGATCCCGTGGGGTGTGGCCGGCGTCGGCGACTTCCAGCCGGGCACGAGCGCGATCCGCCGTCCCGATCTGACGCTCAACAGCGTCACCGGATCTGCGGGCAACGACGTCGTCCGCGGCCACCGGATGCCGAAAGATCTGCTCGGCGACTATCTCTACGGCGAACCGGTCGCGCGGATCGTCCGGCGTGTCCGCCCGGTGGTCACCGAGGGGCTGACGCAGCTGCAGAACGTCCACCAGTGGGAGCACTCGGAGTTCATCCGATCGCGCGATCACCTGTTCCGTCCGGTCGATATCGCTACCGCTCCCGACGGCACCGAGTACATCGTCGATCTCTACCGCGGCATCATCCAGGAGGGCACCTGGACGCAGCCGGGCAGCTATCTGCGCGCCAAGGTCGATCAGTATCAGCTCGACAAGATCGTCCGCCACGGGCGGATCTGGCGCCTCTCGCACGACAGCCTGCCGCGCGACCGCGTCCAGCCGCGGATGCTCGACGAGACCGCCGCCCAGCTCGTCACCCACCTGGATCACCCGAACGGCTGGTGGCGCGACACCGCGCAGCAGCTGCTCGTCCTCAAGCAGGACAAGTCCGTCGTCCCGGCGCTGCAGAAGATGGTGCGCTCATCCCCGAACCTGTTCGGCCGCTTCCACGCGATGTGGACGCTCGAGGGGCTGGGGGCGCTCGATGCCGCGTTCGTCCGCCAGCAGATAGAGGATCCGAACCCGAAGATGCGGGTGCAGGCGATCCGGGTCAGCGAGACGCTCTACAAGGCCGGCGATCGGTCGTGGGCGGCGGACTATCGCCGGCTGGCCACGGATCCGGACGTCGACGTCGTCATTCAGTCGATGCTGACGATGAACGTGCTGAAGGTGCCGGAGCTGCCGGCTGCGATCCAGTCCGCGGTCGCGGCCAGTCCGGCCCGCGGCGTCCAGGAGGTCGGCCGCCAGATTCTCAATCCGCCGGCGACAACTTTCGGACGTCCGGGCACGAATCCCTTCTCGGACGACGAGCTGGCGGTGATGCAGCGCGGCGACGGCATCTACAAGGAGCTGTGTTTCTCGTGCCATGGCGACGACGGCCGGGGGACGCCGGTGCCGGGCGCGGCCGCGGGTGTCATCCTGGCGCCGGCATTCGTCGGCAACCTCCGGATCACCGGACATCCCGACTACGTGGTGCGGACGCTGCTGCACGGTTTGAGCGGTCCGATCGAGGGACGGACCTATGCCGGCGGTGTAATGGTGCCGATGGGGTCGAACAAGGATGAATGGATCGCGGCGGCGGCGTCCTATGTCCGCAACGCGTTCGGCAACTCGGCGCCGTTCGTGAGCGCGGCAGATGTCGCCCGCGTGCGCGACAGTGCTTCCCGGCGGACCACGAACTGGACCTTCGACGAACTGATGGCGGCTGTGCCGTCGGCGCTGCCGGTTGAGCCGTCGTGGAAGGCCACCGCGAGCCACAATCCGCAGGCGGCGGCGCAGGCGTTCAGCTTTGCGACCTGGACGAGCACCGTGCCGCAGGCGCCGGGCATGTGGTTCCAGGTCGAGCTGCCGCAGGCGGCGTCGATTTCCGAGATTCAGTTCGCATCGTCACGGACGGGCGGCGGCCGCGGCGCCGGTGCGGCGCCGCCGACCTCGGGGTATCCGCGTGAATACCTGGTGGAGGTCTCGCGGGACGGGGCGACCTGGACGCGCGCGGCCCAGGGCGTGGGCAGCGGGGCCAGTACGTCGATCAGGTTCGCACCGGTGGAGGCGAAGTTCGTGCGCATCACCCAGACCGGCGGCGGCGCCGGGGCGCCGCCATGGTCGATGCAGCGGCTGCGCCTGTATCGCCCGGGCCAGCGCAGCTAGTGGGACGCTAGCCCGCGGCGGGGGTCCGACGATATGCTGGACCCCAGGTTCGCATGATGGATTCAGCAGCAGCTGGAGGAGTTGCCGTGAAACGGATTGGCATGGGTATCGTCGGGGCGGGGTTCGTCGGCCCGCACCATATCGACGCGGTTCGCCGGCTCGGCTACGTCGACGTCATCGGCGTCGCCGGGAGCAGCCAGGCGTCGGCGGAGAAGAAGGCAGAGGCGCTCGGGGCGCGGCGGGCCTACGGCAGCTACGAAGCGCTGCTGGACGATCCCGACATCCAGGTCGTCCACAACGCCACTCCCAACTACCTCCACTATCCCGTCAATGCCGCTGCGATCGCCAAGGGCAAGCACGTCGTCTCCGACAAGCCGCTGGCGATGACCGCCGCCGAGGCCAAGCAGCTGCTCGACCAGGCCACCAAGGCTGGCATCGTCCACGCCGTGACCTTCAATTATCGCGGCAACCCGCTCGTCCAGCAGGCGCGGCAGGCCATCGCCCGCGGCGACATCGGCAAGCCCAACTTTCTCGTCGGCCACTACCTGCAGGACTGGCTGCTCAAGGATACCGACTATTCATGGCGGCTCGAGCCCGACAAGGGGGGCGCCTCGTCCGCGCTCGGCGACATCGGCTCGCACTGGTGCGACCTGGCGCAGCACGTCAGCGGCCTGCGGATCACTCATGTGCTCGGGGACATCACCACGGTGATCCCGATCCGCA
>JAYTEJ010000309.1:0-3727 GCA_043735365.1 Acidobacteriota bacterium | reverse complement strand
CGGCTGGTGCGGAAGTACGTGGCCGCGTGCAGCACGCGCTTCGGCATCAGCCCGCATGCGCTGCGGCACTCCTTCGCCACCCACCTCCTCGAGCGCGGCGCCGATCTGCGCGCCATCCAGGAGCTGCTCGGGCACGCCCGGCTCAGCACCACCCAGCGCTACACCCACGTTAACGCGGCGCAGCTGATGGCGGCCTATCGCAAGGCGCACCCGAAGGCGTAGCGCCGCCTACGCCATCGTCTCCATCATCGGCCGGCGGCCGCCGCGCGAGTAGTCGATCCCCAGCGTCTTGATTTTGTAGTTCATGACCCGCGGGCTGATCGCGAGCAGTTCGGCGGCGTCCTTCTGCACCCAGTTCGACATCTTCAGCGCCTCGAGGATGGCCTGGCGCTCGATCTCCTCGAGCGCGATGCCGGTCGGCGGAATCTTGACCACCGAGCTGGCGTCCCCCGAGGCCGTCCCGGTGGACAGCTCGCCGAGGGCGAGGTCGCCGCTGGTCAGGTGCGGGCCTTCGGTGAGCAGCACCGCGCGCTCGATGGCGTTCTCCAGCTCGCGGATGTTCCCCGGCCAGTTGTAGCGCATCAGCAGCTTCTGGGCGTCCGGCCCGAGACCGTCGACGCGCTTCTTGAGCTCGCCGGCGAAGCGCCGCAGGTAGAACCCGGCCAGCTGGTTGATGTCTTCCTTCCGATCGCGCAGCGGCGGCATCTCGATCGAGACCACGTTGTGGCGGTAATAGAGGTCCTCTCGGAACTGGCCGTTGGCGACCATCTGCGGCAGGTTGCGGTTGGTCGCGGCGATCAGCCGCACGTCCACCCGCAGGGTCCGCGTCCCGCCGAGGCGCTCGAACTCGTGCTCCTGCAGGACGCGCAGGATCTTGGCCTGGGTGTTGGGGCTCATGTCCCCGATCTCGTCGAGGAACAGGGTGCCGCCGTCGGCCTGTTCGAAGCGGCCGACGCGCTGCTTGTCGGCGCCGGTGAAGGCCCCCTTCTCGTGGCCGAACAGCTCCGATTCGAGCAGGTTCTCCTGCAGCGCCGCGCAGTTCACCTTGACGAAGTTGCGCCCGGCCCGCAGCGAGTTGTGATGGATGGCGCCGGCAATCAGCTCCTTGCCGGTGCCCGTTTCGCCACGGATCAGCACCGTGGTGTTGCTCTTCGCCACCTTCTTCACCACGCCGAGCACCGACTGCAGCGCGCCGCTGGCGCCGACAATGCGGTCGAAGTCGTAGATGTCCTGCTGCGTATGCCGGAGGTACTCGATTTCGTGCTTCAGCCGGCGGTGCTCGATCGCCTTGGCGATCTTCAGCTCCATCTCTTCGATCTCGAACGGCTTCTGCACGAAATCGAAGGCGCCGATCTTCATCGCCTCCACCGCGGTGTGGATCGAACCGAACGCGGTCATCAGGATCACGGCGGTGTTGGGATGGAGCGCCTTGGTCGTGCGCAGCACGTCCATGCCGTCGCTGCCCCCCATCTTGAGGTCGCTCAGCACCACGTCGAACTGCCCTTCGTGCAGCTTTTCGATGGCGACGTTGCCGTTGGGCGCCTCCTCGACCTCATGGTGCGCATCCGACAACGCGCGGACAATACCGCGCCGAAGCGAATCGTGATCGTCCGCTACGAGAATCCGGCCCATTTCCATGCCTCTCACTGATGACTACCGCCGAAGCCGCCGCGCCGCATCCCGTGCGCCGCCCCGCCCCGGCGTCCATGACGCCCCGCCAGGCACCCCGACCCGGTCGGCGCACCCTGAACTCGAACCTGAACCCCGAACCCCGAACCCCGAACCTCTTCGTTATTTGAACAACTCATGACTGCCGCTCACCGGCAGCGTCACCCGGAAGCGGGTCCCGCCGCTGGCCGGCGCGCTGACGTCGATGCGGCCGTCGTGGGCGTCGACAATCTTGCGAACGATCGCCAGGCCGAGGCCCGAGCCCTGCGGCTTGGTCGTGAAGAACGGGCTGAAAATCCGATCGATGACGTCCGCCGGAATCCCCGGGCCGTCGTCGGTCACTTCGACCTGGATCATCGGCACCGCCGGGACGTCGGCGGCTGCGCTTTCCTCGTCCGTGGCGAGCTGCTCGGCGCTCAGCCGGACCGTGCCGGCGCCGCCGAGCGCCTCGAAGGCGTTGCTCAGCAGGTTGGTGAAAATCTGCCGCAGCTGGTGCGGGTCCCCCTGAATCGGGGACAGGTCTTCCGGCAGCTCCAGGCTGAGGCGCACCTGGCCGCGCGGCACGTGGCTCTCGGCCATCGAGACCGCGTCGCGAACGACGTCGGCAAGCGAGACGCGCTCCACCTGCAGCCGGATCGGGCGGACGAAGTCGAGGACCTCGACGACGATGGCGTTGGCCATCTTCGCTTCCTTGATGATGTCGCTGAGGATCGTCTGCGCGTCCTCGGACTCCGGCAGCTGGCGCTTGAGGACCCCTGCCATCACCTCGATGCCGGCGAGCGGGTTCTTGACTTCGTGGGCGATGGCGGCGGCCATTTCGCCGAGCGCGGCAAGCCGATCGCGCAGCCGTTCGCGCTCCTCCAGCTGCTCGACGCGGGTCAGATCCTTGAAGAACAGCGCCGCGCCGGTGAGCCGGCCGCGCTTGTCGATGACTTTCGAGAGCGTGTAGCCGATGACCTTCCCGGTCGCCTTGAGCCGCAGCTCGGCGCGGTTAGGGAGGTGCGACAGCTCGAACATGCCGGTGAGGATGCGGGTGACGTCCGGCACCTCGCGGAGCACCTCACTGAAGGGGAGGCCGATATCCTCCGGGCGCGGCGTCAGGCCGAGGATGCGGTAAGCGACCTCGTTCATGACCGCGACGCTGCCGTCCCGGGTCACGGCCAGCACGCCGTTGCGCAGATTCCAGACCAGATCGTGGTAGAAGCCCTCCGGCATGCCGGCGCCGCGGACCGCCGATGCCGGGGCGCCGGCGGCCCTTCTGGAGGCCGTCGCGATTGAGGCCGGCCTCGGCCGGGCGGTGGATTTTCTGGTCGGCATGATGACTGGAGGCGCAACGGTGCGGCCGGATCCCGCGGCCCCCTTGTCGGGCTCGCAAACTCGATACGCCAGAAGGCTGTCCATCAGTCTCGTCGGGAAACCCGGGGTCGACGCGACCGCCGGAGACGCCGTCTCGAGCGACAGTTCCGAAGGGGCAAATGATGTGCCCCGTATCGGGGCCATGCAGAGGACGAGTTTTCTAGGAAAACCGCAGGGTGCGGGTCGAAGCTTGGCGGGAGTCTATTACAGAAGTGTACGCAAATTACAGTTTTGTGTTGTGCAGCTCTTCCCACTGGTGCATGAGGTCGCCGATTTCCCACAGCAGCGCCTGGTGGCGGTCGATGATTGGTTTGGCGGTTTCGTGATTGTCGTAGAACCCCTGTGAGGCCATCGTCGCCTCCAGGTCGCGCACCGCCTCCTCACGCTGGGCGATGCGCCCTTCGAGGTCGGTGATCCGCCGCTGGCGGGCGTCCGCGGCCTTCTTGAGCCGCCTGGAGTCGGCATCCTGCTGCTTGCGGGCCTCGTAGGAGGGGGCCAGGGGGGCCTTCTCGCCGACCGCCACCGCGGCGCGGCTGTCGGTCCGGGCCGGCTGGGGGGCGGCGGCCCGGGCGGCTTTCGCCGGTTTGTGTTCCATGGCCGCGCCGCGGGCGCGCGGGAACGCGGCGGCCGGGGCCGCCTGGGGGGCCTCCTGCTGCCGGCGGCTCCACAGGAACTCCTCGTAGGTGCCCGGATACGGGAGCGC
>JAYTEJ010000308.1:0-4438 GCA_043735365.1 Acidobacteriota bacterium | reverse complement strand
CCCGCCAGGGTCAGTCCCTCGCGCATCATGAAGGCGATACCGAGCAGGGTGACCGGAACGAACGAAATCGCGTGCAGCACGATCGCCGCGCCGGCCGCGCGATCCACGGCGGCGGCGAAAAACGTCGTCACCGCGAACTGGTAGGCGAGGTGGAAGCCGCCGATCGCCCCGGGGGTCGGGGCGGCGACGCCGACCACCAGAATCGTCATCACGAGGAACGAAGCGGGATAAGGAAACGTAATGTGAAATGCGAGGGACGTGAGCCAGATGCCGGCGGCGATCGACATCCACATCGGAAACGAGAGCGCCAGCGCCGCCAGCAGCCGGCGCGGCACTCGCATCACCACCAGCCCGCGCGCGAAGGTTTCGACCAGCCCCGACACCAGCCGCGCCAGCCGCGCCGGCAGCACCCGCTCGGCGCCGAGCGCCGCCTGGCCGAGCCGTTCGGGGTGGCCGGCCAGCGCGAAGAGCAGCCCCAGGCCGCCAACGGCCGCGAGCGCCGCCAGCCCGCCGCCGAGCTTGACCCGCACCAGCTGGCCGGGATCGCCCGAAATCACGCCGGGCGCGGCGGTGAAGACGAAGGCCGAGAACAGCAGCAGCACCGTCGCCAGGTCCAGCAGCCGTTCGAGCACGATGGTGGCAAACACCGACGCGGGATTGAGGCGTTCGCGCCGGGCCAGCAGATAGGGGCGCAGCACCTCTCCGGCCCGCGCCGGCAGCACCGCGCTGGCGGCGAAGCCCATGACGGTGGTCGCGAAGGCGGTCACAAACCGAGTCGGGCCGATGGGCGCCAGCAGCGACTGCCAGCGCCAGGCGCGCATCGCGTAGGTCAAGCCGGTGACCACCACGGCCAGGCCCAGCAGCCCGCCGTTGGCGCGCCGCGTCTCGGCCCAGACTCCCGCGAAATCGGTATGCCGGAACGCGAAGCCCAGCAGCCCGACGGTGAGCAGGAAGATCAGGACGGTTCGAACTGGTGACCGCATCAGTAGTGCTGTCGGGATTAGAATCCGGGGGGTGCTCGGCTGGGCCGTGTTCCGGCCTCGGCAGGCCGTGTCCAGCCTCGGCCGGACGCTCCCGGCGAACTCTACTACAACGCTGGCTCCAATTCTATGGGTAAACGTGAGTTACTGCTCGTCGTCGGGTTCCTGCTGCTCGGCGCGATCGTCTACCAGGCGTCGGCGCCGCCGCCGGCGCCTGGCGAGACCAGCTTTTCCTTGAGCCGGATTGCCGACCACTTCCGGCGCGGCTTCCGGGCCAACCGGGCCTCGGTGGAAACCACCACCACCACCCATCACCCCGTCGCCGCGGAGGCCACCTCGCTGCGGGTGTTCTCCCGCAACGGCGCCCTGACCATCGTCGGCGAGGACCGCGCCGACATCGAAGCCGAGATTCTCGTGCGGTCGAATGGCGAAGACGACACCGAGGCGAAGCGCCTGGCGGCGGCCACGCACGTCGAGATCGAGACCACCGGCACGGAGCTCGCGGCGCGAATCGGGTATCCCGTCGAAGGAACGCAGCGGACACTCCGGCTCACGCTCAAGGTGCCGACCCGGCTGCGGGTGATCCTCCAGGAGAGCGGCAGCCCGCTCTCGGTCGGGGGGATCGAGGCGCTCGAGCTGTCGGGGTCGCGCGGCGAGGCGAGAATCCGCGACATCAGGGCAGCGGTCACCGGCACGCATCGCAACGGGGACCTGACCGTGTCCGACAGCGGCGCGGTGCAGCTCGACCTCAGCGGCTCGGATGCGCGCCTGCAGCGCATCCGCGGCGATATCACCGTGAAGATCCGCGGCGGCGAGCTGCGCGCCGGCGACCTCGGCGGCGCCATCGAGGTCGACTCGCAGGGTTGCGACGTCACCCTCGATCAGCTGCGCCGGGCGCGCGGGTTGCTGAGCGTCACCGCGGTCGGGGGATCGCTCTCGATTGCCGACCTGCAGACCGAGGCGCGGCTCGACGTCCGCAACGTCGAGGTCCGGATCGACGCCGCCGCGGCCGCGCCGCTGACGATCCGCAGCGAGGGCGAGGGCTCGGTCGAGGTGACCCCGGCCGCCGGCGGCTTCGAGCTCGACGCCACCACCTCGGGCGGCGACCTGACGCTGCCGAGCGAGGGCCCCACCCCCACCGTCAACGGCGAAACGCACCACGCCGCCGGGCCGGTACGTGGCGGCGGTCCGCTGCTGCGCATCCGCAGCACCCGCGCCGACATCATCATCAGGGAGCGGTGATGCCGCGGCGATTTGACTCGCCCGGATTCCGCCGGTAAGCTTCCACGTTCTCGCGAGGTCACAGTGCTCTCCACAGTCCCCCTGCTCGATACATCGCTCGAAGGTCTCGTCCTCAACCGTCGCGGCAAGGTCCGCGACGTCTACGAGGTGGCGCTCGCATCCGGGGAGCCCGGGCTGCTGATTGTGGCGACCGATCGGATTTCCGCATTCGATTACGTGCTCGGCTCCGGCATCCCGGACAAGGGTAAGGTGCTGACCCAGCTCTCGAGCTTCTGGTTCGAGCGCATCGGCGATCTCGTGCCCCATCATCAGATCTCGATCGACGTCGAGACCTTTCCCGGGGCGGCGCGCCGCCATCGCGACGTGCTGCGCGGGCGGACGATGCTGGCGCGGCGCACCGAGCCGGTGCCGATCGAGTGCGTGGCGCGCGGCTACCTGTCCGGATCGGGGTGGAAGGAGTACCGGCAGAGCGGCAGCGTCTGCGGCGTCAAGCTGCCCGCCGGACTGCGCGAATCGGACCGCCTGCCGGAGCCGATCTTCACCCCCGCGACCAAGGCCGACACCGGTCACGACGTCAACATCAGCGAAGAGGAAGCCGGGCGGCTGGTCGGCCAAGGCCTGGTGGCGCGGCTCAAGGCGCTGACGCTGGAGATCTACCGCCGCGGCACCGAGCACGCCGAGTCGAAGGGCATCATCATCGCCGACACCAAGTTCGAATTCGGCCTGATCGGCGCCGGCGATCCCGCGGCCGATGTCGTGCTGATCGACGAGGTGCTGACGCCGGACTCGTCGCGCTTCTGGCCGCGCGACAGCTACGAGCCCGGCCACGGCCAGCCGAGCTTCGACAAGCAGTTCGTCCGCGATTATCTGGAAGAGGTGCGCTGGAACAAGCAGCCCCCCGTGCCGTCGCTGCCCGACGAGGTCGTGCAGCGGACGCGGGACAAGTATCTCGACGCCTTCCGTCTGCTGTCGGGACGCGAGCTTCAGTAACCGTGCGCGATCAACTCGAAAAGCTGGTGCAGGATCTGCTCGACAAGGGGGTTCTCTACGACGACGCCCGTCGCGAGTTCGAGAAGGTGTTCATCGCGCGGGCGCTGCAACGCTCGAAGGGGAACGTCGGCGACGCCGCCTTGTTGCTGGGTCTGCACCGCAACACCATCGCGCGCAAGATCACCGAGTACCGCATCAAGCGCATCGGCGCCTGAATCGCGAACCCGGAACCCCGAACCCGGAACCTCTTTTTTAGCACTCTCCCCTCCCGACTGCTTGACACCGCCGCCGGTTCCTGTACAATTAGCAGTCGGTTCTGCTGATTGCTAAGCAGCAGGGCTGCCCGGCTTCATTTACACCGTATTTCGGTCGTTTGGGAGCTGGCGGGGCACGCGTCCCGCCGTACAACCGAGGTGGCACGCCCGCCTCACAGACATCGGAGAGAACGTCTATGGCCACAACCGCAACCGCAGTCAAGATTCGTCCCCTGCACGACCGCGTCATCGTGCTGCGCCTCGAAGAAGGCGAACAGAAGGTCGGCGGCATCATCATCCCCGACACCGCCAAGGAAAAGCCCCAGCAGGGCAAGGTCATTGCCGTCGGCAAGGGCAAGGTCGAGAAGGACGGCAAGGTCACCCCGCTCGACGTCAAGGAAGGGGACACCATCCTCTTCGGCAAGTACTCCGGCCAGGAAATCAAGATGGACGGCGAGGAATACCTGATCATGCGCGAGGAAGAGATCCTCGGCGTCGTCACCAAGTAGCCGACGGCTCATCGCTGACGCAACAAAAGAAGAATTGACGGGCTGACAGCCGCGCGCTGACAGCTGATAACGGAGACATCAAGCACTATGGCAAAACAGATTATTTACGGCGAAGAGTCGCGGCAGGCAATCCTGCGCGGCGTCAACCAGCTCGCCAATGCGGTCAAGGTCACCCTCGGCCCCAAGGGACGCAACGTCGTCCTCGACAAGAAGTTCGGCTCGCCGACGATTACCAAGGACGGCGTCACCGTCGCCAAGGAAATCGAGCTCAAGGATCCGCTCGAGAACATGGGCGCGCAGATGGTGCGCGAAGTGGCGAGCAAGACGTCGGACATCGCCGGCGATGGCACCACCACCGCCACGGTCCTGGCGCAGGCGATCTTCCGGGAGGGCGCGAAGAACGTCGTCGCCGGCGCCAACCCGATGGAGCTGAAGCGCGGCATCGAGAAGGCCGTCGAAGCGG
>JAYTEJ010000307.1:0-8822 GCA_043735365.1 Acidobacteriota bacterium | reverse complement strand
GCTGCCCTCGTGGAGGCCGACGCGGACGTCGACGCCGCTGTCGCGGAGGTTGAGGGCGTGGGCGTGTCCCTGGGATCCGTAGCCGAGCACCGCGACCTTGCGGCCGCCGAGCAGGGTCAGGTCGGCGTCGGCGTCGTAATAAATCTTGAGCACGAAGAAACCTCTTCTCTCTCTGGGGTGAAAGGGGGCGCCGCGCCCGCGGGCGTGCGCCGCCGCTGTCTAGACCGAGTAGGACACGCCTTCGGCTTCCGCCATCGCGGCCGCCGGCCCGGTGCCGGCTCGCGCGGTGCCGCTGCCCTGGCCGCGGGCCATCGCCACCCGGCCGGTGCGCACCATCTCGAGGACGCCATACGGGCGCAGCACGTCGAGCAGCCCCTCGATCTTGGCCTCCGACCCGGCCATCTCGAGCACCACCGACGCCGGCGCGACGTCGACGACGCGGGCGCCGAAGACTTCGGCCAGCTGCAGGATCTCCGGCCGGCTCTCGCGCGCCGCGGCGACCTTGATGAGCGCCAGGTCGCGGAACACCGCCGGGCGGTTGGTGATGTCCTCGACGCTGATGACGTGAATCAGCTTGTAGAGATGCGCCTCGATGCGCTGCGCGCCTCCGGGGTCGGTTTGTACCACGACCGTCATCCGCGAGACGCCGGGTGTCTCGCTGTGGCCGACGGCCAGCGAGATGATGTTGAAGTTACGGCGGCGGAACAGCGACGAGACGCGGTTCAGCACTCCCGGGCGATCTTCGACGTAGACGGTAAAGGTATGCATCTTGTCCTGCAGGGGCTCAGCGGTCCGCGCCGGTTTCGACGATCGGGCTCGGCCTGCGAATCATCGCGTGCAGATCCGCGCCGGCGGGGACCATCGGGTAAACGGTGTCTTCCTGTTCGACGCGGAAATCGACGACCACCGGTCCGGCATGCTCGCGGGCGGTCGCGACCGCCGGCAGCACCCCGGCGCGGTTGGTGACGCCGAGGCCCTTGATGCCGAAGGCCTCTGCGAGCTTGACGAAGTCCGGCCCGGTCAGCGGCGTCGCGGCGTAGCGGCGCTCGTAGAAGAACTCCTGCCACTGGCGGACCATGCCGAGGTAGCCGTTGTTGATGATCGCCACTTTGATCTCGATGCCGTCCTGGACCGCGGTCGCCAGCTCGCACATCGTCATCTGGAAGCCGCCGTCGCCGACGATCGCCCAGACCTCCGCTTCCGGCCGGGCGCGCTTGGCGCCAATCGCCGCCGGCACCGCGAAGCCCATCGTCCCCAGCCCGCCGGACGTGATCAGCGAGCGCGGCGTCTCGTGGTGGTAGTACTGCGCCTCCCACATCTGGTGCTGGCCGACGTCGGTGACGACAATGGTGTCGCTGCCGCGGGTGGCGCGCCAGAGATCGTTGATGACGTGGGCGGCGTAGAGATGGCCGTCGTCGGGCAGCGTCTGGATGTCGCGGACCGCCGCGTCCCCCTTGATGCTGTCGATGTGCTGCAGCCAGGCGTCGCGGTTGCCCGTGGCGATCGACGGCAGCAGCCGGTTGAGGACGTCGAGCAGATCGCCGACCAGGGCGACGTCCACCTTGACGTTCTTGTTGATCTCCGAGGGGTCGATCTCGATGTGGATCTTACGGGCGTTGGGGGCGTAGGTCTTGAGGTTGCCGGTGACCCGGTCGTCGAAGCGCATGCCCGCCGCGATCAGCAGGTCGGCTTCCTGGATGGCGTGGTTGACCCAGGCTTCGCCGTGCATGCCCATCATGCCGATGTTCAGCGGATGCGACGCCGGCAGCCCGCCGATGCCGAGCAGGGTCTGGGTCACCGGGATCTGGGCGCGCTCGGCGAGCGCCAGCAGCTGCGCGGTGGCCCCGGAGATGGTGATGCCGTGGCCGGCGAGAATGACCGGCCGCTGGGCGTTGTTGATGAGCGCCGCGGCCTCGGCCAGCGAGCTCGCCGGCGCCTCGGGCAGTGCCCGCCAGCCCGGGGTGACCGGGGCGGCCGCCTCCCAGTCGAACTCGCAGGAGGACTGCTGCGCGTCCTTGGTGATGTCGATCAGGACCGGGCCGGGACGGCCCGACTTGGCAATCAGGAAGGCCTCGCGCACCGCCGGGGCGACGTCCTCGGCGCGGGTCACCAGGTAGTTATGCTTGGTGACCGGCAGGGTGATGCCGGTGATGTCGATCTCCTGGAACGCGTCGCTGCCGATCAGCCGGCTGCCGACCTGGCCGGTGATGCAGACGATGGGGGAGGAGTCGAGCATCGCGGTGGCGATGCCGGTGACCATGTTGGTCGCCCCCGGCCCCGAGGTGGCGATGGCGACGCCGACCTTGCCGCTGGCGCGCGCGTAGCCGTCGGCCATGTGCGTCGCCCCCTGCTCGTGGCGGACGAGAATGTGGCGGATCGGATAGTCGAGCATCGCGTCGTAGGCCGGCAGGATCGCTCCGCCGGGGTAGCCGAACACGTCGGTGACGCCTTCGCGCACCAGGCAATCCCACAGAATCTGCGCACCAGTAAGTTTCATAGTCGTCCTGGACAAAAAACCGAATGACTGAGCCGTGATCGAAAAACCATTGACGGTCGGCGACCGCCGCGTCAGCCGGTCGTGGCGCCGAGCGCCGCCGACGACACCAGCCGCGCGTATTTCGCCATCACCCCGGTCGTATAGCGCGGCGGCAGCGGCGTGAACGCCGCCAGCCGCTTCGCGATGGTGGCGGCGTCGAGCTCCACCTGCAGCGTCCGCGCCGGCAGGTCGAACACGATCATGTCGCCGTCGCGCACCGCCGCAATCGGGCCGCCCGAGGCGGCCTCGGGGGCGACGTGGCCGGCCATCAGGCCGTGGGTGGCGCCGGAGAAGCGGCCGTCGGTGACCAGCGCCACCGACTCCCCGAGCCCGGCGCCGACGATCGCCGCGGTGACACCGAGCATCTCGCGCATCCCCGGCCCGCCCTTGGGGCCTTCCTGGCGGATGACGACGACGTCGCCGGCGGTGACGCGCCCGGCCTGGACGGCGGCAAAGGCGTCCTCCTCGGACTCGAAGACCCGCGCCGGGCCGCGAAAGGTGCCGAAGTCGTGCCCCGCCACCTTGACGACGCAGCCGTCGGGCGCGAGGTTGCCGCGGAGGATGACCAGCCCGCCGCTGGTCTTGAGCGGCTTGCCGGCGGGGCGGACGACTTCCTGGCCGGCGGTCTCGACCGCGGCGTCCGCCTCCTGGCCGAGGGTGCGGCCGCTGACGGTCGCCGCATCGGAGTGGAGGACGCCCGCCTCCTTGAGGCGGCTGGCGACCAGCCGCGTGCCGCCGGCGCGGTGCAGGTCCACGGCCACGAAGCGGCCGCCCGGCTTGAGGTCGGCGACGAGCGGGGTGCGGGCGCTGATGCGGTCGAAGTCCTCGAGGTCGAGCGCCACGCCGGCCTCGCGGGCGATGGCCATCAGGTGCAGCACCGCGTTGGTCGAGCCGCCAGTGGCGGCGACCGAGGCAATCGCATTCTCGAAGGCCTCGCGGGTCAGCAGCTGCGCCGGCCGCACGCCGCGCTTGAGGACGTCCATGACCAGCGTCCCCATGGCCTGGGCGACGGCGGGCTTGCCGGGGTCGGTGGCCGGGACGTCGCCGCTGCCCATCGGCGCCAGCCCGAGGAACTCGCAGGCGGTCGCCATGGTGTTGGCGGTGAACTGGCCGCCGCAGGCGCCGGCGCCGGGGCAGGCGCGGTCCTCGACTTCACAGAGGTCGGCATCCGACATCTTCCCCGCGGCGTGGGCGCCGACCGCCTCGAAGACGTCCTGGATGGTGACGTCACGCCCCTCGAAGCGCCCGGGGGCGATCGAGCCGCCATAGAGGATCAGCCCGGGGACGTTGAGCCGCGCCAGCGCCATCGCGGCGCCGGGAATGGTCTTGTCGCAGCCGACCAGGATGACCAGTGCGTCGAAGAGATTGCCGCGCGTCACCAGCTCGATCGAGTCGGCAATCACTTCGCGGCTGACCAGCGACGAGCGCATCCCCGCCGAGCCCATGGTGATGCCGTCGGAGATCGAGACGGTGTTGAACTCCATCGGCGTGCCGCCGGCGGCGCGGATGCCGGCCTTGACCGAGACCGCGAGGTCGCGGAGGTGGTAGTTGCACGGACCGATCTCGATCCAGGTGTTGGCCACCCCGATGAGCGGCTGTTTGAGATCGTCGCGGGTGAAGCCCGAGGCGAAGAGCATCGCCCGCGCCGCGGCACGGCTCGGGCCGTCGGTGATGCCGCCGCTCTGCCACTTGAGCGGCTTGGTGTTGCCGTCAGCCACGCTCGGAACCTTCTTTCGTCAGGGAAAGCGCCGCCGCCGCTTCAGGCTCGCGCCACCGGGGATAAGACCCCAGCGTGCGCAGCGAGGCGGCGAACTCGGCGAGATGCACCATCGCCCGGGCGCAGGAGAGATCCTCCCGCGCCGCGGCGACGTCGGCGTAGAACAGGTACTCCCAGGGGCGGCCCGGCACCGGCCGCGACTCCAGCTTGGAGAGATCGATGCCGCGCAGCGCGAAGACGCTGAGCGCCTTGAAGAGCGCTCCTGGCTCGCTCCGCAGGGTGAAGACCAGCGAGGTCTTGTCCGGCGTGCCGAGCGGGACGCGCTGGCGGCCGATCGCCAGGAAGCGGGTGATGTTGTCGTCGAAATCCTGGACGCCGCTGCGGAGCGCCTCGAGCCCGAACAGCGTCCCGGCGCGGCCGGAGGCGATCGCCGCGGTGTCGCGGCGCTGATCGTCGCGCACCATCTTGGCGCTGCCGGCGGTGTCGTAGGTGGCAATCGCTTCCACCCCTTCGAGCGAACGCAGGAAGCGGGCGCACTGCGCCAGCGCCTGCGGGTGGGAGAGCACCCGGCGCACCTCCCCGAGCTCTACGCCCGGCAGCGCCAGCAGGTGGTGCACCACCGGCAGATGCACCTCGCCGACGATCGACAGCTCCCGCTCGACCAGCAGGTCGTAGTTGCGGTGGATCGACCCGCCGATCGAGTTCTCGATCGGCACCACGCCGAGCCCCACCGCCCCCGAGGCGACGGCGTCGAACACCTCGTCGAAAGTGAGATAGGGACGCGGG
The DNA here is from genome assembly GCA_043735365.1 of Acidobacteriota bacterium. GTDB lineage: Bacteria > Acidobacteriota > Vicinamibacteria > Vicinamibacterales > 2-12-FULL-66-21 > JALZOC01. The sequence goes on along the minus strand of JAYTEJ010000307.1, from coordinate 3,783 downwards.
TCGGCATCCGGCAGCAGCCGCAGCACGGCCGCCTCGCTGAATGCCCCCGGTTCTCCCTGATACGCGACGCGCACGGTGCTCTCGTTTCTCCCGCGGCCAGCCGCCGGCCGCGCGTTGAAGGCCCCCGCCGGCGGCGCCGGCAGGGCTCCCGCGGTGGCGGGGATGTGGTTATGGTGCGGCGCGGGGAGATGAAAGTCCAATTTATAATGTTTTAGACTTCATAAACATAACTGATACTCATGGGCTTTCCCTTGACGCCCCGCCGAGCCGCTGTCTACACTCGGTGCGCACATGCAGACCTCAGCCGAGCGCCGCCCCACCCGCATCGCCATCGCCGGGTTCGGCACGGTCGGGCAGTCGGTGGCGCGGCTGATGCTCGACCTCGCCCCGCGCGAGCTCGAGCTGGTGGCGATCTGCAACCGCGACGTCGCCCGCAAGCGCGTTGACTGGATCCCCGCCAGGGTGCGCTGGACCGAGCGCATCGAGGACCTCCTCGGCGACGACGTCGACGTCGTGGTCGAGCTCATCGGCGGCCGCACCCCCGCTGAGGAGTGGATCCGCCGCGCCCTCGACGCCGGCAAGTCGGTCGTCACCGCCAACAAGCAGGTCATCGCCCACGCCGGCCCGGCGCTGCTCGAGGCGGCCGCCCGCGCCGGCAGCCGGGTCCGTTTCGAGGCCGCCGTCGCCGGCGGCGTCCCCGTCGTCCGCGCCATCGAGCACGGGCTCGCCGGCGATCGGCTGACCCGCGTCGCCGGGATCCTCAACGGCACCTGCAACTACATCCTCAGCCGGATGGAGCGCGACGGCGTCGGCTTCCGCAACGCCCTGGCCGAAGCCCAGGCGCTCGGCTTTGCCGAGGCCGACCCCTCGCAGGACATCGAAGGGTTCGATGCCCAGGCGAAGCTGGCCATCCTCGCCCACGTGGCGCTGCACGCGCACGTCAACGCCGGCGACATCCAGGCGCGGCGGATCGACACCATTGATGCCGTGGACTTCCAGTACGCGGGACAGATCGGCTGCACCATCCGCCAGATTGCCTGGGCCGAGCGCACCGCGGACGCGGCGACGATCCGCGCGGCGGTCGGACCGGCGCTGGTGCCGCTGGGCTCGCCGCTGGCGAGCGTCCGCGGCAGCGAGAACCTGGTGATGCTGCGCGGCCAGTACGGCGGCGAGACGACGTTCGGCGGCCTCGGCGCCGGCGGGGAGCCGACCGCGGTCGCGGTGCTCTCCGACCTGCTGGCGATCGCGCGCGAGGCGGGTCCCCACGTCACCCGCTCCGCGACGGTCCGCGCCGAGGTGACCTCCGAGTTCGAGAGCCCCTACTACATCCGCTTCACGGTGGCGGATCGCCCCGGCATCATCGCCACGCTCGCGGCCGTCTTCGCCCGCCACGCTATCAATATCGACGCCGTGCTGCAGCGCCCCGGGTTCCCCGAAGGCCGCCGCCCCTTCGTCGTCAGCCTCGACCCCGCCTCGTCGTCTGCCATCGACCACGCCATGCGCGAGATTGCGGCGTTCGATTTTCACGAGGTGCCGCCGGTCGCCCTTCCGGTGCTGTCGTCGCTCGTACCTGGAGGCGGGGACGAGGCGTGAGGGGGAGCGGCGCGGGTGGGGCAAGGGCCGCTTGACTTGGCGGCACCGGGGGCGCTATAACAGGCGGGATGTTTGCCGGGAGCCGCTGCGCGTGTAACTGTTGCTGCTGTATGCAGTGCCATGGGCTTCCCTGCCTTCGGATCCACGCGTTGATGCTCTGAACCAAGTTCAAACCCATCGCGAACGACACGAAGCCCGGGAGGCCAGACCTTCCCGGGCTTTTTTATTTCGAGGAGAATTCCGATAGCGCTCTTCCCCGTCTATCTCAAGCTGCAGGGCCGCCGCGTGCTGGTGGTCGGCGGCGGGCCGGTCGCGGCCTCGAAGCTCGCGGCGCTCCAGGCGGCCGGCGCCGAGATAGTCGTGGTGTCGCCCGACGCTTGCCAGGCGGTGCGCGACGCCGGCGTCCCGATCGTCTCCCGCGGCTTCGAGCCGGCGGACCTCGACGGCGCCTGGTTCGTCGTCGCGGCGGCGCCGCCGGAGGTGAATCGGGAGGTGGCCAGGGCGGCCGAAGGGCGGCAGCTGTTCGTCAACGCGGTGGACGATCCGCCGAACGCGACCGTCTATCTCGGCGGCGTCGTCCGCCGCGCCGGGGTCACGATCGGCATCTCGACGGAAGGGGCGGCGCCGGCGGTGGCCGGCCTCCTGCGCGAGGGGATCGATGCCATGCTGCCGCAGAATCTCGACGCGTGGATGGCGTGCGCGGCGGCGCGGCGCCGTAGCTGGCGCGCGCGCGGCGTGCCGATGGAGGCGCGTCGTCCGGAACTGCTCGAGGCGCTCAACGCCCTCTATGACGAGCGCCGCGCTGATGGTGCCGCTGCCGCGGCGGCCGGCGTTCCAGCCGCGGAAGTGGTCAAGTGACCGGCCTGGTCTCGCTCGTCGGCGCCGGGCCCGGCGACCCGGAGCTGCTGACGCTCAAGGCGGTGCGGCGGCTCGCCGAAGCGGATCTGGTGCTCTACGACGCGCTGATCGAGGCCGAGGCGCTCGACCTCGCGGCCACCGCCCGCCGCTTCTTCGTCGGCAAGCGCGCCGGCCGGCCGGCCATCCGCCAGGACGCCATCAACCGCATGATGATCCGCGAAGCGCACCGTGGCCACCGGGTGGTCCGGCTCAAGTGCGGCGACCCGTTCGTCTTCGGCCGCGGCGGCGAAGAGGCGCTGGCTCTGGCGGCCGCCGGCGTCCCCTGTGAAGTGATCCCCGGGATCTCGAGCGCGCTCGCGGCGCCGCTGCTGAGCGGCATTCCCCTGACGCACCGCGGCCTCGCCTCGGCCTTCGTCGTCGTCTCGGGCCATGCCGAGATCGCCTACGCGCCCGTGCTCCGGTCGCTGGCGCCGGGCAGTGCCACGGTGGTGGTCCTGATGGGACTGGGCAACCGCATCGCCATCCGCGGCTGCCTGCTGGCCCACGGCTGGACCGGCGCCACTCCGGCGGCGGTGCTGACGGGCGCCTCGCGGGCGGGCGCCGAGGCGTGGCACGGCACGCTCGACACCCTCGACGACGCCCGCTGCCCGGCACCCGGCGATCTGCCTGGCATCATCGTCGTTGGCGCGGTCGCCGGCCTGGCGGGCCTGCTGGCCACCGAAGAGGCCGCCCCGGACGTTTTCGCCGAGGGACGCGTCGCGTCCGCGGCGACATAGGAAGCATCATGACTGTCTCAGAAGATCCCCGCACCTACGGCCGTACCCGGCTGTCGTTCGCCAACAGCGCCGACATCGACGAGTTCGTGGTCATGCTCGACCGCTTCGAGCGCGGCGACATCACGCCGGAAGAGTGGCGCCGGTTCCGGCTGCTGCGCGGCACCTACGGCCAGCGGCAGGACGCCGACGCGCAGATGCTGCGGGTGAAGATTCCGCAGGGCATTCTCGAGGCCGCCCACCTCGAGGCGCTGGCGGAGGTCGCGGATCGGTATTCGCGCGGCTTCGGCCACATCTCCACCCGGCAGAACGTCCAGTTCCACTTCGTCAAGCTGCACGACGCCGAGCCGGCAATGCGGCTGCTCGCGGAGGCGGGGGTGACGACGCGCGAGGCGTGCGGGAACTCGGTGCGCAACATCACCACCTGTCCGCATGCGGGGGTGTCGCGCGACGAGCTGTTCGACGTCACGCCGTATGCCGAGGCGCTGAGCCGCTACCTGCTGCGGCATCCGCTGAGCTCGGCGCTGCCGCGCAAGTTCAAGATCGCGTTCGAGGGCTG
>JAYTEJ010000306.1:0-12269 GCA_043735365.1 Acidobacteriota bacterium | reverse complement strand
GGGTGCCGGCGGCGGGGCGGCCTGGCGTGCCGATACCGTGGTCGCGGCGAGTGCCGCCGCGGCTGCCAGCAACAACAAGCGATTTCTCATGGAACCCATACTCCCGGGCGTCATCGCCCCTGGCGTGCGCCGGCCGCCGGCGCGCGCGTCGTGTACGTCTTGCTGAAACCGTTGCGGCTGTTGGTGACCGTGAAAGGGCCGGTCCGCTCCGCTGACACCTTGATCCAGTAGGCCGGCGTATGGGCGGCTGCGGGTCCCCCGCCCCGCCCGCCGCCAGGCGCAGGGGCGGCCGGCGCGGCCGGAGACGGCGCTGCTGCAGACGGCGCCGCCGCTGGTGTGGCAGGCGCCTGTGGTCCGCCGCTGACGGGCACCGCTCCGGGCTGCCCACCGCGGCCCGGTCCGCCGCCTCGCGGCGGCGCAGTCAGCACGCCGGCAATCGTTGCCGCGTCGTCGACGTTGGCGATGAAGACCCCGGCGCTGTTCTGCTCGATCCCGGCGCCGTACGACCAGTGCAGCTGCCAGATGTCCTCGAGCCCCGGCGACGTCCTCATCGTCGGCATCGCCTGCGCCCCGGCGCCCTTGCGGGTGCCGTTCTGCATGACCGCGACCCGCGGCCGGACGCCGTGGACCAGGACCGCCGAGCCGGACTGATCGAGGCCGTGGTGCGAAGCGAAGTAGACATCGACGGTACCGATCGGGTTGGTCGGGCACATCAGCTCGAACTCCTTGTTCCACAGGAGATCGCCGAGGTCGATCGCTCGGAACTGTCCGAAGGCGACGACGCTGCCCACCGACTGCGCGTTCTCGGGGTCGTTGGTGATCTCCTTGGGCGTGAAGACGGCGCAGGCCGGGTTGGGGCGTCCACCGCCAGGCAGCGGCGCCTTCAGGACGTTGCCGCCTGCGGTCACAATTCTCCAGTCGAGCCCGGCAATCGGGATCCGATCGCCGGGCTTGACGACCAGATGTTTGGCCTTGCCATAAAGCTCGGCGTAGGCCTGCTGGAAGCCCGCCACCTGCTCGCGCTCCTCGACGGATGGGCCATGGTCGATGAACGTCCCGATCGGAATCCGCTTCGCCAGTTCCTGGATGCCGCCGATGTGATCGACGTGGTAGTGCGTGGACAGCAGATAGTCGATCTTCGTCAGGCCGGCGTCCGCGACCGCCGCCATGATCCGATCGGTGTCGCGCCCCCCGGGATTGCCGCTGTCGATGAGCAGCGACTCGCCAGACGGCGACACATACAGCGCCGCCTTGCCCCCTTCGGTATCGACCACGTAGACGACCAGCGGCTTGACGGCCGCGGCCCGGCCGCGGGAATCCTGTGCCCGTGCCGGCGTGGCGGCCATGGCCGTCACCGCGATCGCCGACGACAGCAGCAGAACGAAGAGACGATGCATGCGGACCTCTTGAAGCACCGGCTGGCTACTTGATCTTGGAGAAGTCGGCGGGTGTCATGAACACCGATTCGACCTTGGTGGTGAGCGGGCCGTCCTTTTCCGAATCGGCCTTGGCCTTGACCCAGTCGGGATCGGCGCGGAACTCCGCCCAGCTCTTGGCCGCGGCCTCGCGGCTGGGGTGCGCCAGCACGTAAATCAAAGTGTTGTCCTTGGCCGGCGCGTCCATCGGCACGAAATAGCCGATGCTGGTCATGCCGTGCTTGTCGAAAATCTGGATGGTGTGGTCCCGGAACCGCGACTTGAGCGCCTCGAGCTTGCCCGGGGGGGTAGTGTAGGTGCGCAGCTCGAAGACCCGATCGGACGCGGCATGCAGCGTCACCGAGGGGGTGAAGGCGCTTCGCGCCACGAACCCCGCCGCGAACGTCACCGCGAGCAGCACCACCACCGACACTTTGTTGAGAACCATGTGCACAATCTCCTCTATCAGCAAGTGAACGAAAACGAGGGACGGCCGTGAAGGGACCGCCCGCCTAGCGGGCGATCCAGCCGCCATCGACGAAGATCGACGTCCCGGTCACGTAGGATGCCGACCCGGACGCCAGGAACACGACCGCCCCGGTCAGCTCATGGAGCTCTCCCCAGCGGCCCATCGGGATCTGGGCGACGAACTCCTTGTACTTGACCGGATCGTCGAGCAGCGACCGGTTCATCTCGGTGGCGAACGCGCCCGGGCAGATCGCATTCGCGGTCACCCCGGTGCCGGCCCACTCGAGCGCCAGCACGCGCGTGAGGTTGATGATGCCGGCCTTCGACGAGGCATAGGGGGCGCGGCCGGGCAGCGCGATCACGCCCAGCACCGATCCGAGATTGATGACCCGTCCCCAGCCGCGGGTCACCATGCGCGGCCCGAACGTCCGCGCACAGAGAAAAGGCCCCTTGAGGTTGGTGTCGATGACCGCGTCCCAGTCCGCTTCGGTCAGCTGTTGAATCGGTCCGCGGATGTTGATGCCGGCGTTGTTCACCAGGATGTCGACTGGCCCCAGCGCCGCCTCGACTTCGGTGGCGAGCCGCTCCACGTCCGCCAGGCTGGTGACGTCGGCGGCAAACCCCTGGGCGCGCCGGCCGGTGGCGGCGGCGATCTCCTGAGCGGCCTCCCGGCACGACTCCACCGACCGCCCCGAGAGCGCAATGTCGGCGCCGGCCTGCGCCAGCGCCGTGGCCATGGTCTTGCCCAGACCCCGGGCGCCGCCGGTGACGAGCGCAATCCGGCCGTCGAGGCGGAAACCATCGAGAACGTTAGTAGATGTGGCCATATGTCAGCTATCAACTCTCAACTGTCAGCCCGCGGCGTCAGAAGCCCGACGGCCGCAGCCAGAAGCTTTCTTCCCAGGTGCCGCCGGGTGCAATGCTCTGGAGCTCCCTGTAGAGCCCCTTCTGCGCCAGGTTCATGGCATCAGTGATTCCCGCCATCGGCTCGAAGCAGATGTAATTGCGGCTCTCCGCCGCCCCTCCCCGCCCGCGGCCGTTTGCCGGCGGGCCAGGCGGCGCCGGCTTCGGCGCATAGATGACGACCGAGCGGTAGTTGGGGCCGAGCAGGACGTCGAGCCGCTGCGCCTTGCCCTTGAGGGTCATCACCGAGCGGCCGCGCCCGTCGCGCAGCAGATCGCCGAAGACGTGATCGAGATCGAAATCCTTGAGCGACACGGCCTGCGGATCGGGAAACAGCTTCTCGATCGGCTCGGTCTCGCCGGTCGGAATCTTGTTCGCCGCCAGCAGCCACTGCGACCTGGCCGCCACCGAGATCGTCCAGTCCTCGCGATTCGAGTCAGTCAGCTGAAAGTAGGGGTGATAGCCGATCGCGACCGGCATCGGATCGGTGCTCAGGTTGGTGATCCGGGTGATCACCTGCAGCACCCCCGCTTCAAGACGGTAGGTCATGTCGATGGTGTGCGCGAAGGGGAATTGCTTGATCCAGGCCGGGTTGCGATAGAACTCGAGGCGGCTGGTCGCCCACGCCGCCTTGCCATCCGACTTGACCTCGATCACCTTCCACTGATCGGTCGTGGTCACCAGCCCGTGGATCGGAATCGCGCCGCGGACGTTGCCGAGCTGCATGTCGAACGCGTAGCGCTGGCCGTTGGCCCAGAAGGCCTGCTCGTCGAGCCGGTTCGCCCAGGGGCCCAGAAACGGAATGCCATTGAAGCCGCCGCCCCTGGCCTGGAAGTCTTCCACCGACGCGAACGGGAAATAGAGAACGTTCTGCCCCTTGACCTTCATCTCGAAAGCCTTGTTGCCCGCGGACGGAAGGATCGAAACGACGGTCGCCGCCTGGGTGTCTTCGAGCCGCACGACCTCACCGACGCGCTCGGCGCGGTAACCGGTCGCGGCCGAAGCCGGCCGCGCGGCGCCGGCCAGCAGCAGCACGGCGGCCATGAACCCAATCGCCGAACGCCCGTCCATCATTGCCATGGCTTCCCGTCTATTGACCGCCCCGGCCGGCGCCGGCGCGCCCGCCGCGGCCGCCGACCGGCAGTTCCGCGTCCGTCCACGGGCGGGTGCGGGTCTTGGTCAGTCCGCGAATCTCCTGCACGTCATCCGGCGCCACCGCCGACCCCGTGTGTCCCCATTCCCGTCGGATGTAGGTCAGCACCGAGGCGATCTGCTCGTCGTTGAGGGCGCTGCCGAGCGGCGGCATCAGCCCAATCGTACCTTCCTTGCCGCCGAGCAGCACACGCATCGCGGCGCCCCCATCGGGGGCAAGCACGTACTTCGAGTCCACGAGGCTCGGCGCGATCTTGTCCTTGCCCTTCCCGTCCGGCTGGTGGCAGCCGACGCAGAGGCTGCGGTAGATATCCGCACCGGCATCGTAGCGGCGCTGCTGCTCTGAGGTGAACGGGACGGCGGCGATCGCGACCGGCGCGGGCTTGCCCGGCCATTCGAGCTTGGCCACAATGCGCCTGGCGACAACGGCGGTCTCGCCCTCGGTGGCGGCGAGCGCCGTCAGCGCCGCGGGTTCGGCCGGCAGCGTCACCAGACGCACCGGCGCCACCGCGCCGCGGCCGCCCCGGCCACCACGCCCGCCTCCGGCGGCGGGTAGTCCGGTGTCGAGCCCCTGCAGCAGGGCGGCCCGCTGCCACGCCGGCGCCGCCGCATCGGCGGCGCTCGCCACCACGCGCTCCACCGTGGGGACGTCGGCGCTCTTCGCCACCGCGGCCGCCAGCATCGCGACCGCGTCGGCGGCCGCGGCGGACGGCCTGGCCTGCACGACCCGGTCGAGCGCCTCCGCCTCAACCCCGCGCAGGCCGCTGAGCGTCGCATCGACCAGCACCGCGTCCGTTCCGTAGCGCGCCAGCAGCGCCACCGCCGGCTCGAGGCGCGCCGGCGCCGGCATCTCGCCGATGCTGGCGCCGACCTGGCGCCGCACCGTCCACGACGGGTCCGCCGCCAGCTTCAGGACCGCGGCGGTGATCCCCGCCTGCCCCTCGCGCAGCCAGCGCTCCGACAGCCGCACTGCCGCGGCGCGCACCTCAGGCGAGGGATCACCGAGCGCCTGCTGGACGTCCGCCGCTTCGACGCTGTCCAGCCCGTCCAGCGTCCAGAGTGCGTGCAGCTTCGTCCGCCAGTCCGGCGCCTTGACCGCCAGCGCCCGCAGCTGCGGCGCGACCGCGGTGGCGTGCCGCTCCACCAGCAGTCGCTGCGCCGTATCCCGCCACCAGCCGTTCGGGTGGCTCAGCGTCCGCACCAGTTCCGCCGGCGTCGCCTTCGACAGCGCCGGTGTGCGATCGCGTTCCGTCGTGTCGTGCACGATCCGCCAGATCCGCCCGTGCTTGATCGGCTGTTCGAGATCGCCCGCCTTGATGTAGTCGCGGAGGTAGTCGGTCCAGTACACCGCTTCCTGGACGACGCCGCGGTACATGTCGACGACGTAGAGGGTGCCATCGGGGGCGCCGAGCAGGTTGACCGGCCGGAACCGCTCGTCCCAGGAGGCCAGAATCTCCCCCTTCTTGTAGCCATCGACCGCCGAAAGCCGCCCGGTGCCGTCGTCCACGATTTTGTAGCGGTGCACCAGATTGGTGGTCGAGTCGGTGATGAAGGCATCGCCGCGCAGCTCCCTGGGCAGGCGATCGCCTCGATAGATCACCGGCGTGCCGACGCCTTGAATCGTCACCGAGCTGCCGTCCGGGCGGAAGAACTGATCGCGGTAGCCGCGGTTGACGCCGCGGGTGGCGCGTACCGGCCAGACAATCGAGGCCTCGCGGGAAATCAGGGGATCGTAGAGGCCGCGGGTGCGGGCGAGGTCGGGATTGCGGGTGTAGTAGCGCGCCGCGATCAGGTCCACGAACAGCGGCGCGTCGTTGACGTTGCGGTAGATGCGGCCGGCATCGTCCTGGGTCGCGCCCCACTGCCCGCGGCTGAGCGTCGGCACCGTCTCGAAGCTGTCGCCCTTGAGGCGGAGGTGCCAGTCGTGCTCGGACGTATAGATGGTGTTGTCCATCCCCCAGAACAGACTGTTGGCGTTGTGCTCGATGCTGGCCTCGCCGCGTCCGTAGGTGTTGCTCACCAGGACCTTGCTGTCGGCCTTGAAATCGCCGTCGGTGTCCTTCATCAGCCACAGGTTGGGCGGCTCGCCGACGAGCACGCCGTGCTCGGTGACCTTCAGCGAACGCGGCAGCACCAGTTTGTCGGCAAAGACCGTACGGGTGTCCATCACCCCGTCACCGTCCTTGTCTTCGAGGACGACGACGTCGTTGACAGGCTCGCGCGAGTTCATGGCGTTGGGCTCCGACATGAAGCCCGGCATCTCGAGCACCCAGAGCCGGCCGTCGGCGTCGAAGTCGATGGCGATGGGATCCATCACCAGCGGCTCCTGCGCCACCAGCTGGGCGTGATAGCCCGGCGGCAGGACGAAGGTCTCGAGCTCCTCGGCGGCGGTCAGCACCGGCGCCTTGGCCGGCGTCTTCCGCACCGGTGGCGGCCACGCCTGCCGGGCCGCTCCGGCCGCCGGCGCCGTCCGCTGCGACGGCGTGGCGGACTGCACCGCCTGCAGCACGCCGATGGAGGCTGCCGCGATCAGGATGCCGCTGGCAGCGACACGCGTCTTGGAAAGCGTCATTGTGACTGGTAATCGTCCAGGAACGCCGGGGTTACGGCACCGGAATCAGTCGCGCCAGCACGCCCGGCGTCGACTGCGACAGGCTTTGCCCCGGCAGCTGCATCAGGACATACAAATAGCCGTCCGGACCGACCACGACATCGCGGATGCGGCCGAACTGGTTGAACACCACTTCCTGGTGGGTGACCTTGTCGCCCTCGACCTCGAGCCGCCGCAGCTGCTGGCCGCCGAGGCCGCCGACGAACAGGTTGTTCTTCCACCCCGGGTACTTCGTGCCGGGATAGAACGACATCCCGCTTGGCGCGATGGTCGGAGTGTAGTAGACAACCGGCTGGTCCATGCCGGCTTCCGCGCGCTTGGTGATCCCCGGCTGGATGCCCATGGTGATCACCCCCCAGCCGTAGTTGTGCCCGGGCTCGATGATGTTGATCTCGTCGCCGCCCTGGGGGCCGTGCTCCGACTCCCACAGCTTGCCGCTCACCGGGTCCCACGCCAGTCCCTGCGGGTGGCGATGGCCGTAGCTCCAGATGGTCGGCACCGCGCCCTCACGGTTGACGAACGGATTGTCCTTCGGCACCGTCCCGTCGTCGTTGACGCGATGGATCTTGCCGAGAGGGTCAGTGAGATCCTGGGCGTGGACCATGTTGTTCTTCTCGCCAATGGTGAAGAACAGATGGTTCTGGCGATCGAAGATGAAGCGCGAACCGTAGTGCGCGTTGGTGGAACTGTAGTACTTGGGGTCGGCGCGGAAGATGACCTGCTCGTCTGTCCACTCGTAGTTCTTGTTGATCTTGCCGCGGACAACGACGGTCATCGAGGGCGGGTCCGGCGGCCCGCCCTGACCGCGGCCACCACCCTGGCGTCCCGCGGCCGGCGGCTCGGCCGGGGCCGCGGGCGCCGAACCGGCGGGCGCGGGCGGCGGCGGCGTGTAGCCCGGCAGCGTTTCGGAATAGGCGAGATAGATCCAGCCGTTCTTCGCATACTGCGGATGCGCTTCGACGTCGAGCAGCCCGCCGTCCTGTTTCTCCCACACCTTGGGCGTACCCTTGATTGGTTCCGGGAGCAGCACCCCCTTCTCGATGATGCGCAGGCGGCCCGGCCGCTCGGTCACCAGGATCCGGCCGTCGGGCAGGAAGGCCACTCCCCAGGGCGTCTCGAGGTTTCGCGCCACCACGTCGATCTTGAAGGTCTGCTTCTCCGACTTGATCACCTGGCCCTGCGGATCGACGACCAGCTGGGGCTTTTCCTTGATGCTGGCGGTCTGGGTGCGGACGTAGGCCACCAGTTGCCAGATCTGCTGATCGTTCAGCGCCGTCTTGAACGCCACCATTTCGGTGCTCGGAATCCCGTTGGCGACGATGCTCGCGATCGACTCGTCGTCGGTCGCATGCGTCAGCTTGTCGTCGAACAGCGTGTGGACACGACCGCCTTCGATTCCGGTGCCGTGGCACGGCGCGCAGTTTTCCGTGAACAGCGCCACGGCCGGGTTGCCGCGCCCGCCGCCGCGGCTGGCGGGAGGCGCGGGAACGGATGCGGCGCGGGGCGGATCGCCGGCACCCGCTGCCGGGGCCGGCGTCTGCCAGCCTCCGCCCGCCGCCTGCGGCGACATCGCGCCAACCGAGACGGCCGCTCCGAGAACAACTGCCGCCGCGAGTACGGATCTGCTCGACGTCATGTGCGTGCGCCCCGTAGGTGGAAACATGAACCGTGGTGCGGATCGCGCACCAGGCCGATTGAAATCATCTGCTGAATCGCAGACAGTATCACATCCTCCGTAGCCGAAAAGTGTCGCCGGCGGTCAGCGGAACAGCAGCGGCGCCACTTCGTTCAGGTGGTGACGCCACACCACCCATTCGTGCCGCCCGTCGGTGAGGCGGAAAGTGTGGGTGATCCCCTTGGCGGTCAGCAGCTCGTGCAGCGCCTGCGCCGACGGCCCGACCAGCGCGTCGTCCTTGCCGACCCCCATCCACAGCAGCTTGATCTTCTTGTTGGTCGCCGCGGCGTCCTTGAAAAAGTCGGGGTAGGTGTCGGCGGCGTTGTTCGAGCCGGCGCTCATGATGACCACGTAGCGGAAGAGGTCGGGATGGGCGAAGGCAATGGCCGCCGTCTGGCCGCCGCCCATCGAGAGGCCGCCGAGGGCGCGATTGTCGGCGCCGGGCAAGGTGCGGAACGTCTTCTCGACGTAGGGCACGACGTCTTCCAGCAGATCCTTGCCGAACGGTCCGCCGCCGATCGCTCCCCCGGGGCCGGCCGGCGGCGCCGCCGCGGCGGGCTCGGGACCGAGGCCGAAGCCCTGGCGGGCATAGCCGAGCGGATTGACGATGATCATCGGCTTGGTCTTCTCCTCGGCGATGAGGTTGTCGAGGATCAGGTTGGCGCGGCCGGTCAGCATCCAGCTCGAGTCGATGTTGCCCGACCCATGGAGCAGGTAGAAAACGGGATAGCGGGTCGACGCGCCGTCATATCCGGGAGGCGTGTAGACCCACAACGTCCGGGGCGCGTTCAGCGACTTCGAGTGGTAGGTCTCGATCCGCACGGTCCCGTGCGGCACCGGCTTGGCATCGTCGAACTCCAGGCTGTCGCCGGGAATCTCGGTGACGTCGAGATCGGCGTCGCCGTCGTTGTCGACGTCGGCAAACGACGCCGACACGCTTACCTTGCCGGGGACGCCGACGCCGGCGGCGGCGGTGATGTTCTCGAACCGGCCGCCGCCAAGGTTCCGCCACAGCTGGTTGCCGCCCACCTGAGAGACGAAGTAGAGGTCCGACAGGCCGTCGCCGTCGACGTCGGCGATGGCGATGCCGTTGCCATGATCGTAGTGCGCCGCCTTGTAGGTCTTGCCGGCGTCGTCGACGATGCGGTGCGTGAAAGTGATGCCGCTTTCAGCCAGTCGATCGGTGAACTGGAAATCGTGGAACACCGCGGTGCCGGGCCAGCGCTTTGACCTGCGCCTCGCGCAGCGTCTCGAGCCAGCGGGTGTCGGTGAGATCGGCGGGGACGTAGCGGCGGGAGGTACTGTCGGCGGCCTGCGGCGCGGCCGCCGTGCCGGGCCCGGTGGCGATCAGCCACGCCGCCGCGGCCGCGGCTGCGGCGCACGGCAACCGCCCGCCGCGGGCGGTCATGGCGTGACGCCGGCGGCGGTCTTCCGGGCTTCCGCGGCGGGGATCTCGCGGAGGTAGATGTGGCGGAAGCGGATCTCCGAGCCGTGCGTCTGCAGCTCGATCGGACCCCGGGCGACGAGCGGCTGGGCGCGGTCGAAGAAGTTGTCGAGGACCTGGCCGTCAACGGTCGCCTTGCCGTTCAGCCAGACCCAGACACGCGCCCCGATCATCCGGATCCGGAACGTGTTCCACTGTCCGACCGGGTTGTCGGCCTTGACCAGCGGCCAGCGGCCGGGATTGTCAGGGTTGTCGTTCCAGAGCGCCCCCGATCCCTTCGCCGCGCCGTTCTTCGCTTCCCGCGGGTTGTCGGGATCCCACACCTGCACCTGGGGATAGCCGCGCAGGTAGATGCCGGAATCGCCGTTCGGGCTGACCATCCGCCAGTCCACGAACAGTTCGAAGTCGCCGTAGTCTTTGGCGGTCGCCAGCTGAGGGCTCTGGCCGTCGGAGACGATCTCGCCGGCGGCGGTATCGACCTTCCAGTGCTGGTCGCGCGCCGCGTTCCACTCCGCCTGCTTCGCCGCCAGATCGTCCTTCGACAGCTTCGCCTCCTCGGCGGGATTGTAGTTGGGCTGACGTCCGCGCCAGCCGCTCAGATCCTTGCCGTTGAACAGAACCGTGAAGCCCTTGGGCGGCTGGGCCGCGGCGTCGATGCCGGCTAACGACAGCATCACGAGCGAGGCGACACACCAGCGCACTGCAGTCATCGTCCGTTCTCCCTGATTGGGCGAAATTGTAGCACCGTCGGCGGCGCGCCTCTTCAGACGACACGATATAATCCGCGAGCGGCGGGGCGCGCCGGCACGGAGGAACGGACAGGGATGGCGCATCGCTGGCGGGTGGCTCTGATGGGCCTCGGGCACTGGTACTCGGCGTGGAACACGGCGCGCGCGCTGCGCGACTATCCGGGCGCGACGCTGGTGGCCGCCGCCGCGCACGACGGCCCCGCCCTCGAGGCCTTCACCCGCGCCTTCGGAGTGCCGGGCTACGCCTCCTACCAGGAGCTCCTCGCCTGCGAGGACGTGGACATCGTCCAGACCGCCGCGCCGGTGGCGGAGCTCGCCGAGCTCGCCGTGCTCGCCGCCACGGCCGGGAAGCACCTGATTATCGGCAAGCCGATGGCGATGAACGTGGCCGAGGCCGACCGCATGGTGGACGCCGTGCGCCGCGCCGGGGTGGTGTGCTTCCCGTTCCAGGGCATCATCCGCCTGCGGCTCGCCGACGTGAAGCCGCGCCTCGACCGCGGCGAGCTCGGACGGCTGATTCTTCTCCATCAGGCCTGCCGCTGGTCGATCGCGGAGGACGCGCCCGCTTCCGGGCGGCCGGGCTGGTTTGCGGACCCTCGACAGGTGCCGGGCGGCGCGTTGATCGACGAAGGGATTTACTGGATGGACTGCTTCCGCTGGCTCGCCGGCAGCGAAGTGGTGGAGGTCGAGGCCAGGACCGCCAACCTGGTGCACACCGATCTCGACGTCGAGGACTGGGGGATGGCGACGTTCACGTTCGCCAATGGCCTCATCGCCACCCTCGAAGCCTCCTGGACGATCGCCGCGCCGCGGCGGACCGGGCCGTCGCCGAAGCAGAACAGCGTCGTCCGGCTGGAGATCGTCGGCACCGAGGGAGAGCTCATCGATCAGTATTTCCGCGCCCCGGGGCGTGCGGTGCTGGCGTCGGGCGCCGCCGACTGGGTGTTCGAGCGCCAGTCCGAGCTCCCGTATGCGCCGGCGGCGCCGTTTCCGCTGGCGCACGTCATCGACTGCCTCGAGAGCGGACGGCCCACCGCTGCGACCATCGACGACGCGCGAGCGTCGTTCGTGGTCGCGATGGCGGCCTATCAGTCGGCGCGCGAGCGCCGGCCGATCGCGCTGGCGTGGTGAGCGCCAGCGGCGGTCAGATGACCGGCGTCGGCGAGGTCAGCGCCGCCAGCACTTCCTTGTAGAGGAACTTCGCCCCTTCGACGCCGTTCAGCGGCCCTTCCTCGTACTCGAGCGCGAAGGTACCCTTGAACCCTCCCGCGAGCATGATCCGCACCGATCGCTGGACGTCGTTCTTCTCGCCCCAGCGATCCCAGTACTTGGCATGGACGTTGGTGTGCGCGTAGGGCGCCAGCGCCTTCAGTCCGTGCACCAGCATGTGCTCGTACTCCCAGTTGCAGAAGTCGGGCGACGCCTCGCAGTAGGGATGATTGACGGTGTCGATGATCGTCCGGATGTTGATCGGATCGGCGGCGAGCCCCCAGTGGTTCTCGATGGTGACCCGGATGCCGAGGTTGCCGCCGTAGTCGGCCATCTCCTTGTAGGACTCGATCGCGCTGTTGAGGTAGGGCACGATCTCGTCGTTCTTCGGGTAGCCGTTGATCGGGTCCCTGACCGCCTGCGGACGGATGCTGGGGCCGAGCGCGCGGGGGGAATTCATCCGCACCGACTTCGCTCCGAGGATCGCGGCGCCGTCGAGCCACTTCTTCCCCACTTCTACGCCGGCCTTGCGCAGCGCCTCGTCCGGGCCGGCGAGGTCGTTCGGGGCGTTGTTCGAGACGTGCTGGACCTTGGTGCCGGTCTTCACCAGCGTCGCCGCGAACCGTTCCAGCCACTTCCTGCC
>JAYTEJ010000305.1:0-2526 GCA_043735365.1 Acidobacteriota bacterium | reverse complement strand
GCTTGTACGCGGCATGCGTCTGACGGTGCGCGGGCCTTCCGGATCTTTCGTCTTCCCCGATCGTCCGCGCGAGCGCCGCTTTCTGTTCATTGCCGGCGGCACCGGCATCGCGCCGCTGCGGTCGATGATCCGCCACGCCATTCTCGCGGGCATCGGCGGCCGGCTGAGCCTGCTCTACAGCGCGCGCACGCCGAAGGATTTCGCTTACCTGACGGAGCTCAGGGGGATGGCGCGCCGTGGCGAGCTGGAGCTGTCGCTGTCCGCTACGAGGGAGATGCCGCCGCGGTGGCGCGGCCTGCGGGGCCGGATCGCGCGCGCGCAGGTCACGCCGCTCGTCGACGACCCGGCGACACTCTGCTTCGTGTGCGGGCCGGCCGCGATGGTCGCGGAAGTGCCGCCGATGCTGGAAGCCCTCGGCGTGGCCCGCGAGCGCATCCGCCTCGAGGACTGGTAACCGGCCGGGAACGATCCGGCGTTTCCAGTGGACTAGAGGACGCCGGTGGCGGCGCGCTGGATCTCGCCTTCGGTGAGCGCCGCAAAGCCGTGCGCCGGCGCCGTCGCGCCGCTGACGCCGTCGTCGCGCCGCTTGCGCGTCGCCTTGTCCTGATACATGCGGCTGTCGGCGCGGGCGAGCAGCGCTTCGTAGGAGACGCCGTCGTTCGGGAAGACGGCGGCGCCGATGCTGACCCCGAGCGGCACTTTGCGGCCCGGCCGCGCTTCGAAGACCACCTTGTTGATCCCCTGCTGCAGGTCCCGCCGCTTCTCCTCCGCCTCCTCGGCGCCGCAGCCGGAGAGGACGACGATGAACTCGTCGCCGGCGTAGCGCACGCAGATGTCGTAGGGGCGGATGGCGGTGCGCAGCACGCGGGCGACTTCGCAGAGGGCGCGGTCGCCGACGTGGTGGCCGTGGTTGTCGTTGATGCCCTTGAAGTTGTCGAGGTCCATGACCAGCAGCGCGACTTCGGCCTTGAGCCGATCGGCGCGCGACAGCTCGCGCGACAGGTGCATGAAGAGGAAGCGCGTGTTCGGCAGCCCGGTGAGCGGGTCGGTCAACGAGTCCTCCTCGGTCTTTTCGAAGAGCACGGAGTTGTTGATCACCGCGGCCGCCTGCTCCGACACCCGGTCGAGCAGCCGCCGATGGTCGTCGCGGTAGAAGGCGGCATCGACGTGATAGACCGCGAGCGCGCCGATGAAGCGGTCGCCGAAGATCAACGGGCAGACCAGCGCCGACTGCAGCGAGGTCGGCTCGTCGCCGAGGCCCGCGGCCTCCATGTCGGCGCTCGGCCGGGCGTTGACCAGCGGCCGCTGGTTGCGCGCCACCCACCCCGTCAGCCCCTCGCCGTTCTTGACCGCGACGCGCTGGATCAGATCGGCGTTGACCCCGGTCGCAAAGCGGCAGCGCATCGTCTCGGTGACGTCGTCGTAGAGGAACAGCGCCGCGCAGGAGAATGGCACCAGGTTGCTGAGCTTCGCCGAGATCAGCGCCATGGTGTCGGCCACCCCGAGGCTCGTACCCATCGCCTGGGCGATCTCGTACAAGGCGTAAATCTCGCGGTGGGCGAGGGCGATGTCCTCGAACACCGTCTTCTTCACCGGCTCCGGCGTCAGCCCGGTGGCCGGACGTCCGGGGGATGCGCCGTGGAGCTCGGCGTTGGGCCGACGCAGCGCCTGCTCCAGGGTCGCCGCCTCCGCCTGCAGGCCGGGCAGCAGCTCCATGAACTGCAGCACGACCGCGGGGTCGAGCGCCTTGCCCATTTCCTGCTGCAAGAGCGCCAGCGCGGCGTCGAGCGCCATCGCCTTGTGGTACGGCCGCTCGGCCATCAGCGCGTCGAAGTAATCGACCACCGAGAGGATGCGGGCGCCGAGGGGGATGTCCTCACCCTTGAGGCCGGAGGGGTAGCCCTTGCCATCCCAGCGTTCGTGGTGGCTGAGGATCAGCGGCGCCACCGGGTAGGGAAACGGCACCGCGCTGATGATGTCGGCGCCGACCTTGGGGTGCGCCCGGATCTTCTGGAACTCCTCCGGAGTGAGCGGCCCCGGCTTCGAGAGGATGTGCTCGGGCACCGCCAGCTTGCCGATGTCGTGCAGCAGCGCCGCGGTCTTGACCCCCTGGATGTCGTTCTCGCCCATCCCGAAGGCGCGCGCCAGCCCGGTGGCATAGAGCTGCACCCGGCGGATGTGCGACTGCGAGGTCTGGTCCTTGGCGTCGATCGCCAGCGCCAGCGCCTCGATCGTCGCCAGGTGCAGGTCCGCCATCTCGCGCACGTGGCGCTGCTCGTCGTCGATCCGCCCGAGGTAGACCTTGTAGCTGCGGTAGGTGAGATAGAGCGGCGCGGCGGCCAGCGGCAGCAGCCACCGCACCGACACGAAATTGAGGACGCTGACGGCGGCGGCGGCGGCGCCGGCGCCGACGAAATAGCTGGGCGCGCTCCAGAGGAAGTTCTCGTTCCAGATGCGGAGCCCGGGCTGCTTCGTCGACAGCGCGATAGCGGTCGCGACCATCGCGGTATTGACGATGAAGTAGGC
>JAYTEJ010000304.1:0-5796 GCA_043735365.1 Acidobacteriota bacterium | reverse complement strand
GACCGCGACGCGCGCGCTGACGTCCTCCCCCCAGGCTGACGAGCGCGGGCTCACGGCAGCCCGCCGCGCAGTCGAGCACGGTCTTTGATTTTGCGCTGCCGCTGGATCCGATCGAGCGATTCTTCCCCCTTGACACGCCCGTGCGCCCCACCAATAATCACCGCCGGCTGGTGACGCCGCTGCCCGCGCCCGGCCGCAGCATTTCCCCTCACCCTCGGGAGGAGCATGGCCATCGCCCTGAGGTTCCGCATCGGCGCACTCACGGTCGCGGTCGTCTTGGCGCTGCACGGCATCGCCAGCGCGCAGACCGCGCGGCTTTCCGGCGCCGTGAGCGATTCGACGCAGGCGGTCGTGCCTGGCGCCACGATCACGGTCACGAAGGTCGACTCCAACGACATCCGCGTCGCTGTCTCGAACGCCAGCGGCCAGTTCAACGTCCCGTTCCTTCCCTCGGAACGGCGCAACTCGGACTGCTGGCGGTCTTCTGAGCGTCACCGGCCTGCCCGTCCCGGCCCGTTCACGTCAGGAGGTTATTCGTGAGGCGGTGGTTGCCGTGTTCGATGGCGGTCGTGAGTCTGCTGAGCGTGCTGCCGGTGCGGGCACAAACCCGCCGCCCCGCCCCCGCTCGGCCGAACATCCTCCTCGCCATCGCCGACGACTGGTCCTGGCCGCACGCGGGGGCCTACGGGGATCGAACCGTGGCAACTCCCACGTTCGATCGGATTGCGCGGGAGGGCGCGCGGTTCACCCATGCCTTCGCGATGGCTCCCTCCTGCACCCCCTCGCGCGCGGCGATTCTGACAGGGCAGGCCGCACACCGCCTCGCCGAAGGGGGCAACCTCCACGGCTTCCTGCCGGCACGGTTCGCCGTCTATCCGGACCTGCTCGAGGCGGCTGGCTATTTCGTGGGCTACACGCGGAAAGGCTGGGGTCCTGGACGGTTCGAGCCCGGCGGACGGTCGCGCAATCCCGCCGGTCCGCAGTTCGCGGACTTCCGCGAATTCCTGCGGCAGAAACCGGCGGGGCGGCCCTTCTGCTTCTGGTTCGGCAGTCACGATCCGCACCGCCCGTATGAGAAGGGATCGGGCCTCGAGGCCGGCCTGAAGCTGGAGTCGGTCGTGGTCCCGCCCTTCCTGCCCGACACGCCCGAGGTGCGCAGCGATCTGCTGGACTACTACCTGGAGGTCCAGCGCTTCGATCGCGAGGTCGGTGCGATTCTCGAGACGCTGGCGGCGGCCGGCGAGCTCGACAACACGCTGGTGGTGATGACTTCGGATAACGGCATGCCGTTCCCGCGCGCCAAGGCGAACGTCTACGATGCGGGAGTCCGAATGCCCTTCGCGGTCCGCTGGCCGGCGCGGTTCCCGGCCGGCCGCGTCGTCGAGGCGTTCGTCAGCCTTACGGATCTGGCGCCGACGTTTCTCGACGCGGCCGGGCTGCGGCCGCCTGGCAGCATGACAGGCCGAAGCCTCCTGCCGCTGCTGCGCGGCGAAGCGCCCACCGGGCGCGACCGTGTCTTCGTCGAGCGTGAGCGGCATGCCAACGTGCGAACCGGCGATCTGAGCTATCCGATGCGCGCCGTGCGGACACGCGATTTTCTCTACATCCGGAATCTCCGGCCGGATCGCTGGCCGGCCGGAGACCCCGAGAAGTACGTCGCGGTCGGTCCGTTCGGAGACATCGACGGCGGTCCCACGAAATCGCTGCTGCTGTCCGGGAAGACGGAGAGTGCCATCGCGAGGTTCTTTCAGTTGGCGACGGCAAAACGGCCGGCCGAAGAGCTGTACGATCTGCGCCGCGATCCGTGGCAGCTGACCGACGTCGCCGGAAACCCTCAGCTGGCGCGCGTCAAGAAGGGGCTCCGGGCGGCCCTCGAGCGGTGGATGCGCCGGACGGGCGACCCACGCGCGAACGCGCACGCCGACCCGTGGGACCGCTACCCGTATTACGGCCAGCCAGGCCCGGCCGAGCCGCGCTGAGCCCTCCGGAAGGCCGCGCCTACGTCACCTCGAGATTGCCGCCTCCTTCGTGAAGCGCAAACGCGTTTCCGGGCTCTCCTTGTAGCCGTACCGGATAGCCTTGGCACGGAGCGTCATCGGGCCTTTCACGAGGATGGGGCCTGTGTAGAGCCGCCACTTCGCATCCGGCCCCTCGTCGGTGGTGTACCCGACCGACGCGCCCTGGGTTGGCACGTAAATGACGGCCTCGATCGACTCCGTCAGCGCCAGCGTCTCCACTCTCTTTGGCGGTCCGAGCGCACGGCGGGGCACGATGTAAGGGGCCGCCGTTTCCGGCTGGACTCCGCCGGGCCACATGCGCTGGATCATCTCGGGCTCGTTGATGAGCCCCTGGTCGGAAATGCGTGCCATCCAGTCGGTAACGGCCCGGCGCAGCCGGCCGAGTGTGGTTCGATGCGCCGGATCGGCGGCCAGATCGTGAATCTGGTAGGGGTCCGCCCTGACGTCGTAGAGCTCCTCCGCCGGCCGCCGGGTTCTCATCCACAGCGCCGGCGCCCCCTCCAGCGTGCCTTGCGCCTGCAGCCTGAGCCACTCCTGCATGATCGCGCTCTGGTTGCGGTAGGGGATCAGGCCCGCGTAGGGCAGCTCCGGCGAGAAATTCCGCACGTAGAGAAAGCGCGTGTCGCGCGCCGACCGCATCATGTCGTACTCGATGTCCATCCGATCGCGCGCGCCGAACACGAACTCAGGCGGCGGCGCCGCTTTCGGCCCGACGAGCACGCGCCCCTGGAAGTGTGCGGGGATGTCGACCCCGGCCAGCGCCAGCACCGTGGGCGCCAGATCGATGAAGCTGACCAGCCCGTCGTCCACCGAACCCGGCGCGACCGTGGGATGCAGCCCCTTCGGCCATCGGATCATGAGCGGGACGTGCAGACCGGAATCGTAGAGCGAGCGCTTGGCCCGCGGCACGCCGTCGCCGTGGTCGCTCCAATAGAACACGATCGTGCTGTCCGCCAGCCCGTCGTCTTCGAGCTGCTGGAGGATTTCGCCGACCTGCCCGTCCATATCGGCGATGTTGTCGTAGACGCGCGCGAGCTCCTCGCGCACGGCGGGCGTGTCCGGGTAGTAGGGCGGCACCTCGATTCGCGCCAGGTCGGTCACGAGCGGCTTCCCCTTGCGCGACGGGCTGCTGGGAAAGGCGCGGCTCTCGTGGGTGATCTCGAGGTTGAAGACCGAAAAGAAGGGCTGGCTCCTGTCCGGCCGGTTGCGCCAGTGCGCACCGCGGCCGATATCGTCCCAGATGGTGAACGGCACGCCGAACTGGTAGTCGGTCTTCGCACGGTTGCTGGTGAAGTAGCCGGCCGCGCGCAAATATTCCGGAAACGCCTTGACATAGAACGGTGGCACGGCGAGGTACGGCCCCGGCAGCTCCGGTACGGTGTTCTCGGTCGTACGCATGTGCTGCGCGCCGATGGCGGTCTGGTACATGCCGGTGATGATCGCTGCCCGGCTCGGCGCACAGACAGGCGCGGTCGTGAAGGCATGGGTGAACCGGATCGACTCCGTCGCGAGCCGGTCCAGGACCGGCGTCCGCGCCAGCCTGTCGCCGTACGCCCCAAGCCTGGGGCTCATGTCTTCGTTCGAGATCCAGACAATGTTGGGCCGCGGCGGGCCTGCCGGAAGACCCGGCTGCGCCGAGGCGGCAGACAGGGGACACAGCCACACGGCGAGGAGCGACACGGTCGCGGGTAGAAGAGGTCGCCCGTTCATGCGCCGGATAGTGGCATGGCTGACGGCCAGGTGCAAGCGGGCGGCGCGGTGCTGCGTGCACCGAAACGGCATCCATTTAGTTCATGACCTCGGCCTGCGCGTCAGGCCCTTGGCCGTGGCTCTTCACGAAGACAGCGCTGCGGCAGTCAGACATAATTCGGAACGGGCGCGGGGCATGCGGCATGTGCCGCAATCAGTCGAAAGGAAACGGCATGGCGCTTCAGATCGGACGAAAGGGTTTGCGCTCGGCGGTCGTCGCAACCGCCTGTGCCGCGGCATGCCTCCTGGCCCTGCCCGCGGCGATGGCGCGGCAGGTCGGTCCGCCGGCCGCCAGCGGGAGGCCGAACGTATTGATCGTGATCTTCGATGACCTGAACGACTGGACCGGCCCGACCAAGGGCCATCCACAGGCCTTCACGCCGGCGCTCGATTCGCTCGCGCGACGCGGCGTCAACTTCACGAACGCGCACGTCCAGGCGCCGCTCTGCAATCCCTCCCGTTCGAGCTTTCTCTCCGGCTTGCGTCCCTCGACCACCGGCATCTACGCGCTCAACCCGTCGATGCGGACGGCGCTGGCGAACTATCCGGAGCTGCGCGATCACGTGACGCTGCCCGGTTATTTCACGCAGCAGGGATACCGCACCATCACGATCGGCAAGGTGTTCCATACGCTCGAGCCGCAGTTCCGGCAGCGGGAGTTTCAGATCTGGGTCGAGGCGGGACGTGGCGCGCGGCCGGCCGCGCGGGTCGCCGGCGGCGAGCTGCCGCCGGAAACGCCAGCCGGCCTGCGCACCGTGGTCGATTGGGGACCCTTCCCCGCGCGCGACGGAGATCACGAAGATCACAAGATCGCGGACGCGGCCGTCGAGCAGCTCCGCACCATGCCGCGGGACAAGCCGTTCTTCATGGCGGTCGGCTTTCACCTGCCGCACGTGCCGGTGTTCGCACCGCCGAAGTGGTTCGATCGGATTCCGGCC
This sequence comes from Acidobacteriota bacterium, assembly GCA_043735365.1. Lineage (GTDB taxonomy): Bacteria > Acidobacteriota > Vicinamibacteria > Vicinamibacterales > 2-12-FULL-66-21 > JALZOC01. Next base: position 1,091 of record JAYTEJ010000304.1, on the reverse strand, counting down.
GACAAGGTGATCCTGCCTCCGCTCAAGCACGGCGATCGAAACGACACACCGGACTTCTCGTGGTACCTGCACTGGAAGCTGCCGGAGCCGAGGCTGTCCTGGTACGAGAAGTTCCATGAGGAGGCGCCGTTCGTGCGCGCCTACCTTGCGGGAACGACGTTCGCGGACGCGCAGCTCGGGCGCGTGCTCGGCGCGCTCACAGAGGCCGGCCTGGATCGGAACACCATCGTCGTGGCATTCGGCGACCATGGCTACCACCTCGGCGAGCAGGAAATCTCCGGGAAGAACAGCTTGTGGGAGCGTTCGACCCACGTCCCGTTCGTCATGGCGGGCCCGGGGGTGCCGAGGCGGGACGTTGGCGATCCCGTCGAGCTCCTGGATCTGTATCCCACGCTCGTGGCCTTGACGAAGCTGCCACCCCGCCAGGGGCTCGACGGGCAGAGCCTGGTGCCGCAGATGCAGGGGCGCAGGCGGACCCGGCCTGCGATCACGACCGCGAATCAGGGCAATCACGCGATCCGAACGGATCGCTGGCGGTACATCCACTACGCGGATGGCTCCGAGGAGCTGTACGACCGCCGCGCCGACCCCAACGAGTGGACGAACCTCGCGAAGAATCCAAAGTATCGCGATATCATCCGGCGTCTGGCGAAGTGGCTGCCGGCGATCGATCGGCCGGCCGTGCCCGGGAGCGTGGCGCGTGCCCTGACCAGGGGGCCGGGCGGCCAATGGCAGTGGGAGGGGAAGCCAATCGTGCCTTCCGAGGTGGTCAAGTGACGGGACTGGCGAAGGACAACGCGTATACTCGGGTCGCCTACGTGCGCCCCGCATCCTCTTGAAGAGGCTGGCGCGCCAGAGGGTGACTTACCTGGGGGGACAGTGCCGACAGCGCTTCGGCTTCAGGGTGCCGTCGTCGGAAGCTGTACAACGTGCTCGCCGATCCAGGAGAGCAAAGGATCGATTGGCGGAGCGGCGCGACGCGGCGACCGCGCTCCGGCTGGCCATCGACGGCTGGTGGCGGGTGCCGCCGCCGCGCCCGCCAGGGGACGACGACGTCCGCGGTCGCTCTTTCTGAACTGACAAGCCTCCAG
>JAYTEJ010000303.1:0-17121 GCA_043735365.1 Acidobacteriota bacterium | reverse complement strand
CCCCTGCCGAGGCCGAGCGACGACAGCCCGAGGGCGACAACGGCATAGACCGCCAGCGCCGCGAGCTCGCCGACATACTGGCGGAGCGGCGCCCCTTTGAGCACGATGCCCCTCAGCGCCACCAGGAAATAGCGCGCCGGCACCAGCAGCGTCACCGCCTGCAGCGCCGCCGGCATGCTGCTGATCGGGAAGATGAAGCCCGATAGCATGATCGTCGGCAGGAACGAAATCAGCAGCGACAGCTGGAACGCCATCTGCTGGGTGTTCGAGATCACCGAGATCAGCAGCCCGGTCGCCAGCGCGCCGGCGAGAAACAGCGACAGCGCGGCCAGCAGCGACAGCCAGCCGCCGCGCATCGGCAGCCCGAACAGCAGCATCGAGGCGCCGATGACCAGGCCGGCCGAGACCATGGCGATGAAAAAGTAGGGGATGGTCTTGCCGATGACGAACGACGTGGTGCTCATCGGCGCCATCCGCACCTGCTCCATCGTCCCGCTCTCCTTCTCGCGGACGATCGACAGCGCCGTCGAGGCGACCGCGGTGATCATCGAGATGTAGGCGATCAGGCCGGGGACCAGGAACAGGGTGCTGCGCAGCTCCGGGTTGTACCAGATGCGCGGCTCGGCGGTCAGACGGGGGAGGGCGGGAACGGGGCCGGGCGCCAGCCGTGCCCCGGCGGTGCGGAGAATGCTGCCCGCATAGCCGAGGATGGTGGCGGCGGTGTTGGCATTGGCGCCGCCGATGACCACCTGTACCGGGGTGGCCCGCCCGGCCCGCAGGTCGCGGGAGAAGCCGCTGGGAATGACCAGCACCGCCGCGGCGCGGTCGAGATCGAGGAGCTGCCGGATCTCCGCCGGCGCGTGCACCGCCGCGGCGAGGTCGAAGTAGCCGGAATTGACGAAGGCCGAGACCAGCGCCCGGCTCTCCGGGGTGCCGTCGCGGTCCTCGACCGCCAGCGGCACGTGCCGGATGTCGAAGTTGAGCGCGTAGCCGTAGAGCAGCAGGAAGAAGACCGGGATGAAGACCAGAATCAGCAGAGTGCGCCGATCCCGGCGAATCTGACGCAGCTCTTTGCGGCACACCGCCAGCGTCGTGCTCACGACGCCGGCCCCCGCTCCGCCGCTTCGACCACGTCCAGGAAGACGTCCTCGAGCGACGGCGCGACTGCCGCCGTTGAGACGATGTCGAGGCCCTGCGCGCGCAGCCGCCGCGCGAGGTCCTCCGCGCCCGTTGTCTTGTGCCGCAGCACCGCATGCACCGCGGTGCCGAACAGGCTGGTCTTCTGCACGTCGGGCATGGCGTCGAGCGCGGTCATGACATCGACCGCGCGCCGCGTCCGCACTTCGATGATCGGCCGGTCGGCGAAGACCCGCTTGACCTCGCCGGGCGTGCCGATGGCGGCGATCCGGCCGGCATGCATCAGGGCGACGCGGTGGCAGCGTTCCGCTTCGTCGAGATAATGGGTGGTGACGAGCACGGTGACGCCGGAGTCGGCCAGCAGGTCGATGAGGCGCCAGAACTGGCGGCGGGACAGCGGGTCGACGCCGCCGGTCGGCTCGTCGAGAAACAGCACCGCCGGCTGGTGCAGGATCGCGCACCCGAGCGCCAGCCGCTGCCGCCAGCCGCCGGCGAGATCGCGGGCGAGCTCGCGCTCCCGCCCCTGGAGCCCGGCCATCTCGAGGACGAAGCCGCGCCGCGCCGCGAGCCGGGCACGGTCGAGGCCGTAGAGGCCGCCGAAGAACTCGATGTTCTGCGCGACGGTGAGCAGTTCGTAGAGCGAGAAGCGCTGTGACATGTAGCCGATGCGGCGCTTGACCGCTTCGGGATCGCGGCCGACGTCGATGCCGTCGATGAACGCCGTGCCCGAGGAGGGGCGCAGCAGTCCGCAGAGCATGCGGAAGGTGGTGGACTTGCCGGCGCCGTTGCTGCCCAGCAGCCCGAAGATCGAGCCGCGGGCGACGTCGAAAGAAACGTGATCGACCGCGACGAAGGCGCCGAATCGCCTGACCAGGTCACGGACGTCGATGGCGGATGGCGGCGACGGGCGCGCGTCGGCGGCCATGCGGCTACCTGCCGACCGCCCGTGCCAGCCGCGCCTCGGCCAGCCGCGCGCCGGCGATGGCACGGGTCCGGTCCAGCCGCGCCTGCAGCAGCGCCAGCTCCGCATCGAGCAGGTCGGCGTTGATGGCGACGCCGGCGCGGAACCGCTCGCCGACGACCCGGCGGGCCTCGGTGGCGCTGGCGACGCCCTCTTCCGCGGCGGCGATGGCGGCCCGGCTGGAGTCGAGCTCCAGCCAGCGCTGCCGCACCTCGAAGCCCACCTGCCGATCGAAATCAGCGGCGCGCGCTTCGGCCCCGCGCACGCCGGCCAGCGCCTCGGCGACCTCCGCCCGCCGGCGCCCGCCGTCGAAGAGCAGCCAGCTCGCCGTGACCGACAGGTCCCACGACTCGCGCCACTCGCCGACGCGCGGGAAGATGCGCGGGTTCGGGCGCGCGTAATCGTAGCCGCCGCCGACCGCGATCTGCGGCCGGGCGCCCGAGCGGGCGGCGTCGCCGCGGGCCTGGAACGCCTGGACGCGGCTCTGCAGGGCGGCGCGCTCCGGGCGCAGCTGGCGCGCGCGCGAGGCGAGCGCCGCCGGCGGTTCGCTGCCGGCCGCCGGCGCCGCCAGGGTGGCGGACAGCACCAGCGGCGCCTCGTCGTCGAGCCCGAGCAGGCGGCGCAGATCCGCCTCCGCGACCCGCGTCGTATTGGCCGCCTCGATCGCCAGTACCCGCTCCCGCGACTGCTGGGTCTCGGCCGTCAGCAGATCGTTCGGCGGGATCAGGCCCTGCTCGAGCCGGGTGCGGAGATCGGACACGTGCGCGCCGAGACTGGCGAGCGAGGCGCCAACCACCATCTCCGTTTCCCGGGCGGTCACCACCGCCCAGAAGGCGCGCGTCAGCTCGAGCCGCAAATCGGCGCGGGCGGCGGCCAGATCGCTTCCCGCGGCCTCGCGCTCGGCGCGCGCTGCGCGCTCCAGCGCGTCGGCGCGGCCGCCGGTGTAGAGCGGCCACTGCAGATCGAGCCGGGCACGGGCGTTATCGGGAATGTCCGGGTAGATGATCCGCGGCGGCAGCCCGGGCACCATGATGCCGAATTCATCGACATGATTGGTCCGGGTGTAGCCGCCGGCGAGCGCCACCATCGGCCGGGTGGCGGCGCGACGGCCGGCTTCCGCGGCCTCGGCCCCTTCCCGCCGGGCGTCGAGCTCGGCCAGCCGCTGGCTGCTGGCGACACCGCGCGCCAGCACCTCGTCGAGCGTCATTCCCCCGGCAGCCGCGGCGACATCCTGCGCGGCGGCGCCGGCAGCCGTCGCGCTCAGGATCATCGCCAGCAGCAGCGCGCACCGCGTCGGCATCATTGTCTTATCCATGGGAAGGCAGCGCGGCACGTGTCTCCGCGCCGATCAGATCGATGAACACGTCCTCGAGCGTCGCCCCGACCGTCCGGGTCGCGACGCCCGCGGCGCCGGCGGCGGCGAGCGCTCCCTCGATGGCGGCCATCGCGTCCGGCACCGGGCGATCGTCGAGGCGGACATGGGCGCGATCGCCGAAGACCTGGACGTCGCGCACCCCGGGCACCGCGGCAAGGACGTCGAGCAACGGTCGGCCGGCCCCCACCGACACCTCGATCAGCGGACCGAACGCCTGCTGCAGCACCGCCGGCGCGTCGAGCGCGAGGAGGCCGCCGCCGTGCAGGAGCGCGACGCGGCTGCAGCGCTCCGCCTCGTCCAGATACGGCGTCGCCATCACGATCGTCAGCCCCTCGGCCAGAAACTCCGAGAGCAGCTTCCAGAATTCCCGGCGCGACACTGGATCGACGCCCGTCGTCGGCTCGTCGAGCAGCAGCAGCCGCGGCGCGTGGACCAGCGTGCAGGCGAGCGCCAGCTTCTGCTTCATGCCCCCCGACAGCTGGTCGGCGCGGCGTGACCGGAACTCGGTGAGCCGCGTCATCTGCAGCAGCCGATCGCGCGTCTCCCGGTAGCCGCGCAGGCCGTGGATCTCCGCGAAGAAGGCGATGTTCTCGTCGATGGTAAGGTCGCCGTAGAGGGAGAACCGCTGCGAGAGATACCCCAGCGAGGCGGTCACCGCGCGGTGCTCCCGCACCGGATCCTGTCCCAGCACCCGCACCGTGCCCCGCTCCGGCCGCAGCAGTCCGCAGGCAATCCGGATGGCCGTCGTCTTGCCCGCGCCGTCCGGACCAATCAGGCCGAACATCTCGCCAGTCGCGACCGCGAAGGTCAGCCCCGCCAGGGCACGGGTTTCCCCGAAGGACCGGCTGACGTCAGCGAAGCTCAGGGCGGCGCTCGACATGGCTTGCTCGCTCCTATCCGGGCAGCTCGGCCTCGACCGGCATCCCCGACTTGAGGATGCCGTCGGGATTGCCTACCGTCACCTTGACGCGGTAGACCAGCCGCGATCGCTCGTCGGCGGTCTGGACGTTTCGCGGCGTGAACTCCGCCCGGGGCGAGATGAAGGTGATCGTCCCCTGCAACCGCTGGCCGGCGTCGGTGACGACCACGATCGACTGCCCCAGCCGCAGCCGCGGCACCACCGGTTCGTCCACGTAGACGTTCGCCCAGGGGCGCGTCAGATCGGTGACGACGACGAGCGGGGCGCGGGGAGGGACGATCTCGCCGGCGTCGACCAGCGTGGCGGTGACGGTGCCGGCGACCGGCGAGCGCACCAGGGCGTCGCCGCGGTTCTTCTCGAGCGCGTCGATCTGCGCCTCGAGCGCCGCCACCCGGGCGCGGGCGCCGGCGAGCTCCTCGGGGCGGGCACCGGCCTCGAGGCGCGCCACCCCCTCGCTGGCCGCCTGGGTCTTCTGCCGCGCCGCCGCCAGCCGCGCCTGCGCCACCTCGCGCCGCGTCGCGGCGTCGTCGCGCTGTTTGCGCGAGCCGGCGTTGGCGGCGAGGAGCGCGTCGAAGCGGGCGAGGTCGGCAGTGGCGGCGGCGAGCTCCGCCTCGGCGGCGGCGACCTCGGCGCGCGCGGACTCGGCCTGCGCCGACGCCTGACGGACATCCTCGCGGCGGGCGCCGGCGGCGAGCAGATTGAGCTGCGCCCGCGCCTGATCGCGCTCGGCCGCGGCGCGGCGCAGGGCGATGTCGACATCGGCAGTGTCGAGCCTGGCGACGGCGGTACCGGCCGCGATTCGGTCCCCTTCCGACACCAGCCGCTCGAGCACCCGCCCCCCCACCTCTGTGGCGATCCGCACCTCGGTGGCTTCGACGTAGCCCGACGCCCGCACCGGGGCGTCGCCGGCCTGTGAGCGGCAGCCGGCGGCAGCCAGCAGCAGCGCGCCGGCGATCACCGCCTGCGCCCGTCTCCGTGTCTGTCTCACGACGCTTCCTCCAGTGTCGCCAGCGCGACCCGGGTGACGTGGGCGACGATTTCGCGGCGCTCGAGATGATGCGCGCCGGCGACGCCGCCGCGCTCGAGGCGGCGGCGGACCTCGCCGCTGGCGAAATACAGCAGCAGCGGGCCGACGATGCCGGCGTGGACGAACAGCGGCGGCACCGGGCGAAAGCGCCGCGCCGCCACCCCCTCGGCGACAATCGCGCCGAGCAAGCTGATGACGGCGGTCATCGCGCGGGTGGTCCGGGCGTCGAGGTGGCGGCCGCCGTCGGCGATCTCGCGAAACCAGATCGGCGGGAAATGCGGACGGGCCTCGGCCTCGGTGGCGATGGCCTCGACGAAGGCGCGGATCTTGTCGGCGGGGTCGAGCGGGGCGCGGGCGGTGTCGCGCACGCGGCGGCCGACCGCCTCGAACATGTCGCGGAGGAGGTCGCGATAGAGCGCCGTCTTGCTGTGGAAGTGGTAGTAGATCATCGCCTTGTTGACGCGGGCGTGGCGGGCGATGCGGTCGACGCTGGCGCCGGCAAAGCCGCGCTCGGCGAAGTCGGCGGCGGCGGCGGCCAGCAGCCGGGCCTTGGTGCCGGGCTCCGCGCCGCTGCCGCGGCGGCGCGCGGCGGTCTTCGATCGGGCGGTGGCGGCGACAGCCATTAACTAACCGGATAGTTAACACTCCGCAGCGGCGGCTGTCAACCGCGGCGGCCGGCGCGGCGCGCCGCTCTGCTAGAATCGCCGTATGCCCAGCCTGCGCCACCGCTGCCCTCGCCCCGTCCGCCGCTCCTTGCTGCCGCTGCTGCTGCTCGCGGCGCTGCTGCCGGCGCGCGCCGCCAGCGCCGCGCCGCTGCAGGACGACCTGCGGGCGCGCCGCGCCCACGTCATGGAGCGCCTCGGCCCGGACGCGGTCGCGATCTTCTGGAGCGCGCCGACGCGGGTCTACTCCAACGACGTCGACTACGAGTACCGCCAGGACAGCAACCTGCTCTACCTCACCGGCATCGACCAGGAAGACTCCATGCTGGTGCTGCTGCCCGGCAGCGACGGCGCCAAGGAGTTCCTGTTCATCCGCGAAGCCGACGCCCGCCGCGAGCACTGGAACGGCCACAGCCTGACGCCGCCCGAAGCCGCCGACGCCAGCGGCATCACCACGGTGATGACCGCCGCGCAGTTCGAGCCCTTCATCGCGACGCTGTTCTCGCGCCGCATGGGCACCGCGACCGCCGACTACGGCCGGTTCTTCCAGGCCCTCGCCGACAACCGCGCCAGGCTGGCGGTGGTCTCGGAGCCGCAGTCCGATCTGTCCTCGCCACCCGGACGGCCGGCCCAGTTCGCGGCGCGGCTGCGCGATCGCTTTTTCGGCTTCACCCTCCTCGATGCCGCGCCAATCCTCGCCGAGGCGCGCCAGATCAAGACGCCGTTCGAGCAGGACCTGCTGCGCCGCAGCGTCCAGATCTCGAACCAGGCGCACCGCGCCGGCATGCGCGCCGCCGCCCCGGGCAAGTTCGAGTACGAAGTGGAGGCGGTGATCGAAGAAGTTTACCTGGCGCACGGAGCCATGAGCTGGGGGTATCCGTCGATCGTCGGCAGCGGCGCCAACGCCACCATCCTCCACTACCAGAAATCACAGCGGAAGATGGCGCCCGGCGACCTGCTCCTGGTCGACGCCGCGGCCAATTACCAGGGCCTGACCGGCGACATCACCCGCACCTATCCGGTCAGCGGCACCTACTCGCGCGAGCAGCGCGACATCTACGAGATCGTGCTGGCGTCGCAGCTGGCGGGGGAACAGGCGGCCAGGGCCGGCGTTCCGGCGCGGGAGATCCAGCAGGCCTGCGACGAAGTGCTCAAGGCGGGTCTCCTCCGCCTCGGATTGATCACCGATGCCAGCGGCACGCAGTTCAAGACCTGGGCGACCCACGGCGTGTCGCACTGGATCGGCATGGACGTCCACGACGTCTCGGTGCCCCGCCCGCTCGCCCCCGGCATGGCCTTCACGATCGAGCCCGGCATCTACATCCGCGAAGCGGCGCTGGACAACCTGCCCAGGACCGAGGCCAACCTCGCCTTTGCGGGCAAGGTCCGCGCCCAGGTGCGCAAGTACCGCGACCTCGGCGTCCGCATCGAGGACTCCTACCTGCTGACCGCCTCGGGCCTCGAACGGCTGTCGGCAGGCGTCCCCCGGACGCTCGACGAAGTCGAACAGTTCCTGAAACAATGAGGCGGGGACGCGGGGCGCGCTACCGCGGCGGCAGTCCGGCTTTCTCCCGCGCCTTGTCCAGGTCGAGCAGCGCCTGCTCCACTTCCCGCCGCGCCGCCTCGCGGTCGCGCTCCTCGGACGCGGTCTGATACTTATGCACCGCCCGCTGCAGCGCCCACTTGAGGGCGAAAGAGGTGGCCGCCATCGTCATCCCCTCGCGATTGGTGTAGGGCGCGTAGCCCTGGAAGTCCTTTGGCGTCACCATGGCGAGAAACTCCTGATGCGTCATGCCGGCGCGGGGCACCGGGCCTTTGAGATAATCAGGCCCGAGGATGTCCTCGATGGTCAGCTTGCTGCCGAGCACCTCGACGCGGTACACCTGCTTGCCCTCGAGGCTGATCGCGGGCGGGCGGGACAGGGCCCGCTGCACCCGGTCGACCAGGACCGGCAGATCGCCGGCCGGCGCCTCCTCGATCCCAGGGGACGGCGCCGGCTCCTGCGGCGGCGCGGCCTGGGCCAGGGTCGAGCCGATGACGAGCAGCAGGAGGATCATGGTCATGGATTAGGACGCCTGCACCCGGGCGGTGGCCTCACGCCACCGACCCGCGTCTGAAACACCACCGCGGCGAGCGCCGTCTAAGGCTGCAGCGGCTGGTTCCAGGAAAAGCACAGCACCCCGATGGCATTTTTCTCCAAAGCGACGACCCCGGCCTCGACGGCGTTCCCCGACCAGGCCTCGCCCGTCCCCGCCGGCGGGCTCTTCGCCCTCCGGAACCTCGAAAAGTCGTACACCCAGGGCACCACCCGCAGCTACGTGCTCCGGCGCATCAACCTCGACGTCAAGGACGGCGAGTTCATCTCGATCATGGGGCCGTCGGGGGCAGGCAAGTCCACGCTCCTGCACATCATCGGCATGCACGACAGCGCCTGGAATGGTGAGTACTACTTCCTCGACGCGGCGGTGCACCGGCTGGCGCCGAAGGACCGGAGCCGGATCCAGCGCCAGCACATCGGCTTCGTGTTTCAGAGCTATCACCTGCTCGACCATCTCACCGTTTACGAGAATCTCGACGTACCGCTCTCCTACCGGGACATCCGCAAGCCGGATCGCGAAAGCATGGTCTGCGACATCCTCGACAAGTTCGCCATCGTCGGGAAGAAGGATCTCTACCCCAACCAGCTCTCCGGCGGTCAGCAGCAGCTCGTCGCCGTGGCGCGCGCCGTCATCTCGGCGCCGCGGGTGATTCTGGCGGACGAGCCGACGGGCAACCTGCACTCCAGCCAGGGCCGCGAGATCATGGAGCTCTTCAGGACGCTGAACCAGGCGGGCACGACGATCATCCAGGTCACGCACTCGGAGGCGAACGCGGCCTACGGCACCCGCGTCGTCAATCTGCGCGACGGCTGGCTCGTGGACGAATAAGCACCCGGGAAGAAAAAAGGCCGGCGCCGGGGCGCCGACCCTTTCTTGAAGCGCCGCTCAGCAGGCGGCGTCGCGCCGATCGGCTACCAGCGCGGTTCCTTGCGCCGGCCGCCGGAGAAGTCTCCGTCGTCCATGCCGCGGCCACCGCCGCCGCCGCCGCGATAGCCCCCGCCGCCGGCGCCGCGGCCGCCGCCGCCGAAGCCACCCTCGGGCTTGGGACGAGCCTCGTTCACGACCAGCGCGCGGCCGTCCATCTGCTGTTCGTGGAACTCGGTGATCGCCTTCAGGGCCTCCTCGTCCGTGCCCATTTCGACGAACGCGAAGCCGCGGGCCCGGCCTGTGGCCATGTCGCGCATCACCCGGACGCTGTCGACCTTACCGGCGCGGCCGAACAATTCGGTCAGCTGCTCTTCAGTCGCCGAGTACGGAAGATTTCCGACGTAGAGTCTCCTGCCCATGCTGTCACTTACTCCTGCCAATTGACGCGCGATTGTCTACCAAGCAGGGCCCCCGCGTCCTGGACCACGCCCGCCGGAAAGCTCACGCGAACTCGCATCTGCCCTCAAGGCTCTGGACCTGCGCAGGCAAGGACCGCGCTCTCAACTGGCCGGAGTATAGCAGATTGCATGCCGTCCCCCGGGAGCGCCCCAACACCTCATCGATTCAGGCTTTACGCGTTTCCGCGGGCACGGTACAGTGGCAGGGAATGCGTCCACTTCATATGCTCATGGTGTGCCTGCTGACGGTCGCGGCCGGCTGCGCGCGCGGCCATGAATACGAGCTTCAGGGGCAGATCCTCGCCGTGGATCGCGCCCGCCAGGAGCTCACCATCAAGCACGGCGACATCAAGGGGTTCATGCCGGGCATGACGATGGCGTTCCGGGTGAAGGACGCGCAGCTGATCGAAGGTCGGGCGCCCGGTGATCTGGTGAGCGCCGCGCTGGTCGTCGAGAGCGACACCGCCTACCTGTCGTCGGTCCGCGTCACCGGGCGCGCGCCGCTGACGGAACCCGCGCCGGCTCCGCGCGTCGACATCCTCGCCCCGGGCGCGGCGGTGGCGCCGATCCGTTTTACCGATGACGCCGGCGCGGCCCGCACCCTGACCGACTGGCGCGGCCGGGTCGTGGTGGTGACCTTCATCTACACACGCTGTCCGCTGCCGGATTTCTGTCCGCGGATGGACCGGGCCTTTGCCGCGCTGCAGCAGGCGGTGCGCGCCGATCCCGCGCTCGCCAACCGCGTCGTGCTCCTCTCGGTCAGCATCGACCCCGAGTTCGACACGCCCGCGGTGCTCGCGGCGCACGCGCGCCGCGCCGGTGCGGAGCCGGCCCTCTGGCACTTCGCCACCGGGGATCGCCAGGCGATCGAGACGTTCGCCGCGCAGTTCGGCGTCTCGGTGTTCCATGACGCCTCCGCCGGGGGGGCGCTGACCCACAACCTGCGGACCGCGGTGATCGCGCCGGATGGCAGCCTGGCCGCGGTGCGGCCGGGCAGCGACTGGACCGCGGCAATGCTGCTCGAGGACGTGAGGCGCGCGGGTGCCTGAGGGCGCCCCGCCCGCGGGCGCCCTCCCCGCGCCGCCGCTCTCGGTCTTCACGGCCGCGGAACGGCGAGTGCTCGCCCGCGTCCGCACCCCAGCGGAGGTGCAGCGCTACCTGAACGCGCTGCCCTACAACACCGAACCGCCGCCCGGCGGGGCGACGCTGCGGACGTTCCGCGGCGTGATCCGTCACCACGCCGCCCACTGTCTCGAGGCGGCGCTGACGGCTGCGGTAATCCTCGAGCACCACGGCTGGCCGCCCCTCGTGCTCTCCTTCGAATCGATCGACAAACTGGACCACGTGATCTTCGTCTACCGGCATCGCGGCCGCTGGGGCTCCATCGCACGGTCGCGCGACCCTGGTCTCCACGGCCGCCGCGCGGTGTTCGCGACGCCGCGGGCCCTCGCCCAGAGCTACGTCGACCCTTACGTCGACTTCACCGGGCGGATTACCGGCTACATGGTCGCTGATCTGCGCGCGGTCGGCGCCTACGACTGGCGGCTGGCGGCGGGCAACGTCTGGAAGGTCGAAAGGATGCTGCTCGATCTGTCGCACCGGCGGCTGCACACCTCCGACCGGCGCATCGATCGCCTCAGGCGCCGATACGTCGCGTATCGCGAGACTCACGGCAGCAAGCCGGTCTATTACACGCGGAAAGATCGATGGAGTGCGCTGCCGCCGGAATTCAACGGCCGCTCGAGCCGCTGACGCCCGCCGGCCTCAGTCGAGATCGAACTCGCGGGTCGGCTTGGTGATCGGCTCGTCCTTCGCCTGGCGCAGCGCCTCTTCGAAGCGCCTCGACAGCGCGTCGCCGCGGGTACGCTCGGCCGCCACCGACTTTTCGAACAGCGAGTCGCGGCGTGCCGCCTCCTCCGCCAGCAGCCGATGGGCATCGCTGAGCTCGGGGCGATCGCCGCGCACCGGCTCGTCATGGCGCACGATACGCCGGAGGTTGGCATCCACGACCAGCGTCGCCTGGCAACAGGGACAGGTCGCCTCGAATTCTGACTGCAGCTTGGCCATGCGGTTCCTCCGACTTGAGGGTACTATATCCGTATGTTCCTCGAGGGCCGTGCGCCCGTCGCCGGCGCTCTGCTGTCGGGTCTCCTCGCCGGCGTGGTGCTGGCCCAGGCTCCTGCGGAACCGCCGTCAGGAGCGGCGGTCCAGAGCCGCAAGGGGGCGGCCGCCGGCGCCAGGGTCAGCGGCCGGCTCGTGCCTCCGGAACGACTCCATCTGACGGGGGGATCGCTCGTCCTCGCGCCGCTGGGGGACACACCGCGCCCCGAGCTCTCGGGCGTCACCCTGCTTCCCGACGGTTCCTTCACCTTCGAGCATGTCCCCCCCGGCCGCTACGAAATTCGCGCCCGCGGGCAACTGGATCCCGGCAACGCGGCACACTTCGCCACCTTCCACCTCCAGGTCCAGGATGCCGCGGTCGACGACGTGGTGATGCCGTTGCGCCCGGCGGCGACGCTGTCCGGCAGCGTCGCCTTCACCCGGTCCGGGCCGCCGCCGTCAGGCTTGCGCGTGCGGGCGCTGCTGCCGGCCGACGCCGCCAGCTCTGGAGACGTCACCACCGCCGACGTCACGGCAACCGGCGCCTTCGTCCTCAGCGGGCTGATGACCGGCACCCACCTGCTGCAGGTGGACGGCCTGCCGGAACGCTGGGTGCTGCAAAGCGTGGTGTTCCGCGGCGAGGACGTCACCGATGCCGGGATCGAGACGTCCCCGGGCCAACGACTCGCCAACGTCAGGGTCACCGTCACCGATGCGGCCACCGAGGTCACCGGCGTGGTCACCGATGCCGACGGCCGTTCCGTACCTGACGCCGTCGTCCTCATCATTCCGCTGTCGGAGCAGTTCTGGCGCCGCAGCAGCCGCCGCCTCGCCGTGCTGCACACCGACGGCGAGGGGCGCTTCCTGATTCGCGGGCTGCCCGAGGGGGAGTACCGTGCCGCCGCGTGCCGACCGTCCGGTGAGGACGATCCCTCGCGTCCCGAAGTGCTGCGGCGGTTCAGCGAATCGGGCGTCGCGGTGAGCCTGCGCGGCATCGGCCATCGCGTCGTCAATCTGACCCTGACGCCGCCCGCCACCGGTGCGTCCGTCCGGTGACGGTGAAGCCGGCGGAGCCGAAACCCGGCCGCCGCCACGTCGACGTCCGGGTCGCGACCTACAATATCCACCGCAGCCGGGGCATGGATCGCCGGACCATGCCGGCGAGGATCGCGGAGGTCATCCGCGGGCTGAATGCCGACGTCGTGGCGCTGCAGGAAGTGATCGGGGCGGGGCCGGCCGGCGCCGGTCAGGCCGAGGAGATCGGCGCGGCGGTTGGCATGGGCTGGGTGATGACCTCGGTGCGCCAGCTCCGCAATCACCTCTTCGGCAACGTCGTCCTCAGCCGCTGCCCCATCGTCCATCACAGCCAGTATGATCTCTCGTGGCGGACGTGCGAGCCACGCGCCTGCCAGCGCGCCGTGCTCGACCTCGGCGGCGGACAGCGGCTCAACATCTACAACGTCCACCTCGGCACCGCCGTCCTCGAACGCCGCTACCAGGCCACCCGGCTGGCCGCTTTCGTCCACGATCGACGCGTCGCCGGCCCGAAGGTGATCCTTGGCGACTTCAACGAATGGACGCGCGGCCTGGCGACCAAAACGCTCACTTCGCTCTTCGAGAGCGTCGACATCTACGCGCATCTGAAAAGGCGGCGCACCTATCCGGGACTGTTTCCGTTCCTGCACCTCGATCACATCTATTACGAAGGCGGGGTCGAGGTCCGCGGCGTCGAGCTCACCCGCTCGCGGGCCTCGCTGATGGCGTCGGATCATCTGCCGCTCGTCGCCGACCTCCGCATCCGCTTCTAGACGCGGCAGGGTCTCGCAACGCCTGCAGCGGTACGCGCGCGCACGGGGCCGAGACAGCTGTGATGCGGGAATTGCGGGGGCGGGCACAGTCGAAGAGGCTGATCGGCGTGCGCCGATCAGGATTCTTCGTATTCGTTCTCTTCGGGCGGCAGCAGCCGGGTCGACGGCCGCAGCGCCTCCCGATGATCGAACAGCGGCAGATCGCGGACGTGAAGCGTGAGCGGGCAGCCGGGCCCCTTCTGATCGACGACGACGGTGACCGGGCTGCCTTCCACCCCTTCGCGGAAGCCGACGCGGCAACCGCAGGCGAGGCGCGCGTGGGTGAAGCCTTTCAACATCCTGAAGGGATCATACTACAGGAGTGCCTTGATCTCCTGGTCCACCTGCGCCTTGGTGACCGGTCCCAGGTGCTTGCGGCTGATCCTGCCGTCGCGTCCGATGAAATAGGTGATCGGCACGCCGAAGATCGGCCCGTACGCTTCGTCGACGTCGTCCTGCATCAGCAGCACCGGGTAGTTCATCTTCTTCGTCGGCGCATAGGCGCGCAGCGTCTCCGCGGTGTCGTCGATCGAAATGCCGAGGACGACGACGCCGCGATCTTTGTATTCGTTGTAGGTCTCGATGAGCTCCGGGATCTCCGCCTGGCAGGGGCCGCACCAGGTCGCCCAGAAGTTCATGACGATGACCTTGCCCTTGTAGTCGGCCAGTCTGACCGGGGCGCCGTTCATGTCCTTGACGGTGAGATCGAGCTTCGCCGGGGCGCCGCTGGCCGCCGTGGTCGCGGCCGCCGCCGGAGCGGCGGGCGTTTCCCGCGCCCGCAGCAGCCAGGGGACCGTCAGCAGCGCCACCGCGCAGGCCGCTGCGCCGCCTGCAATCCATCGACTCGTCATGCGCTCATGCCTCGTGTTCTGTTCTCGGTAATGGGTGATGCCGTCACCGGACTCCGGCCTGGAGATAGGCGACGACGACGGGAAGATCGGCCGGCCGCCCCTGCGCGACAACCACATAGGTGCGATCGGGGGCGGACCAGGCGACGGCCTCGTGTCCGAAGGTGTCGATGATCTGATCGGGCGCGACCGGGCGGCGCAGGTTGCGCGGCAGGACGAAGACCGACAGCGGCTCCCCTCGCCAGCGATAGAGCAGGTGCGCGGTGGTGCCGCTGGCGGTGACGCAGCGGCGGACGCCGAGCAGTTCGAGCCGCTCGTCCGCGGAGCCGCGGGGCACCCGCAGCACCCAGCCGTGCGCGACGGCCCAGGCCCGCTCCGCGACCGCGGCGTCGACGTGGGTGAGGCGCTCGGGGGCGAACTGGAAGCAGCGTGCGTGATCGACGGCCAGCTGCGCGGTGACCGCCTCGACGTTGTCATTGAGGCCGAAGACGAAGGCGCCGGCGACGGCCAGCACCAGCGTGGCGGCGAGCGACAGGGGCAGCCAGGCGCGCAGCCGGGCGCCCCCCCGGTCCCCGGACTGCTGCGCGGCACAGCGCGCCCGGAGCGCGGCCGGGGCGCAGGGACGAAGCCAGGCGCGCCGCGCCGACAGCACCTCGCGGGCGACCCGCTGCGCCTCGACCCGGTGCCGGCACTTCCGGCAGCGATCGAGGTGGGCATCGACCGAGACGCGGGCGTCGGCCGCCGCCTCGCCATCGGCGTAGGGCGCCAGCAGCGGCTCGAGCTCCTGACATTTATTCATCGTGCTCACACCACATCAGCTGTCTGTCTCCCCGCCCCGGGCCGGCCGCCGCCTGCCTTGGCGGTGGTGAGCCGCTCGAGCAGAGAGCGGCGGCCCCGTGAAATCCGCGACATCACGGTGCCAATCGGCACGTCCAGCACATCGGCGATCTCCGCGTAGGTCAGTTCCTCGACGTCGCGCAGCCAGACCGCCTGCCGGAACCCGTCGGGCAGCGCGTCGAGCGCCGCCTGCAGGTCGGCGTCGAGCGAGGCGCGGGTCAGGATTTGTTCGGGAGAAAACTCCCGGGTCGCATCGCCGGCCGCCTGCTCCACAACCTCGCTGTCGACGTCAACCGGACTGCGGCCGTCGTGCCTTCGCATGTTGCGGAAGGTGTTGTGAAGGATGGTGAACAGCCATGCCTTCAGATTGGTGCCGCGCTTGAACTGCGCCGCGGCCCGGAACGCCTTCAGATACGTGTCCTGCACGAGGTCCTCGGCGTCGGATGGGCGCCGGGTCAGGCGCATCGCCATGCCGTAGAGACTGTCGAGGTGCATCAGCGCGTCCGCCGCGAAGCCGTCGTCGGGCCGAGAACCATCCTCGGCGCCGGGCGACCCGGTGGCGGGCGCCCCGGCCCCGGGTGCGGCGGGCACAGGCGAGCGGCGGCGAAAAACCATGTGACAGAAACCAGCGCCCTCTCTGAGGAGTAACACCCCTGGGGCAGCGGTTTATTCCTCTCATTGTACCGGATGCCCGGAAAGAGGGACGCGGGCGGTGCCGGCGGGTGACAGTCGAGGCCCACCGGGCCGGCCGCGGCGGCAATCAGGCCTGATTCCAGGCGCGCCTGAGGGCATGTGGCTTGCTGCGGCGCCAGCGGCGCCCCTTCGCCTGGCGTCTCCCGGGGACGCGGACGTTGCGGCGGCCGTCTTAGCTACAGTAACATCGGCGACGAGCCGCCGGCGGCGCCGTGTGCCGCCGGAGGGCCGCCTTCCGCTGCCGTATCCGAGGTGAATTATGCGCACGCGCAATACGCGCGGCATCGTTGCGCCCGTGGCGATTGCCCTTCTGGCAATCGGCCTGATGGGAGTGGCGGCCGAACAGGTGTTCGCTCAGACGCCGTATGTCCCGTACTACGGCAAGAACCGCATCCGCTACAACGACTTCAAGTGGAAAATCTACACCACTGATCACTTCGAGATTTATTATTACCCCGACGTCGAGCCGCAGCTCGAGCGGGTCACCTCCTACGCGGAAAGCGCCTACCAGCAGGTCAGCTCCGATCTGAAGCACGACCTCGCCTTCAAGGTCCCGCTGGTGCTCTACAAGACGCAGAGCGAGTTCCAGCAGCAGAACATCGAGCCGGGCGAGCTGCCGGAAGGGGTGCTGGCCTTCGCCGAGCCCTATCGCGACCGCATGGTGCTACCGATCGACGAGCCCTCGGATGCGCTCTACCGGCTGATCACCCACGAGCTCACCCACATCTTCGAGTTCGACATCATCCCCCGGTCGCTGCTCCGCCGCGGCCTGCCGCTGTGGGTCGACGAGGGGCTGTCGGTCTACATGACCGGCTACTGGCAGCCGTTCGACCTGATGTCGGTCCGCGACGCCGCCATCGCCGACATCGTGCCGTCGATGAGCGATTTCCAGGGGGTGCAGTTCGCCGACGGCCGGCTGCCCTACAACCTCGGACACGCAGCGTTCGACTTCATCGAATCGCGCTGGGGCAAGGAGGGGCTGCGCCAGTTCCTGTTTGCGCTGCGCAAGGCGGTCATCGGCGGCGGCGAGAGCGCCTACGAGGAAGCCTTCAAGCTCAAGCCGGAAGAGTTCGACGAGCAGTTCGAGAAGTACCTCAAGGACCGCTTCAAGCCGTTCCGCGACAAGGAGCGTCCGGTCGACTACGGGCGCGATCTCGCGCCCAAGCGCGGCAAGTCGAAGTACACGGTGGTGGTCTCGATCGAGCCGTCGCCGTCGGGCGACCTGATGGCGGTGGCGGCGGGCAACGGCAAGGACCAGGAGCTCGACATCATCCTGATGTCGACCAAGGAC
>JAYTEJ010000302.1:0-8175 GCA_043735365.1 Acidobacteriota bacterium | reverse complement strand
CGCGAGGATCTCTACTACCGGCTCCACGTCATCACCGTGCAGCTGCCGCCGCTGCGCGAGCGCAAGGACGACATCCCGCTGCTGGTCCAGACCTTCCTCGAGAAATACGGCAAGGAGAACCAGAAGACGCACCTCGAGCTGACCGGAGAGGCGCTCGATCTGCTGCAGGAATACGACTGGCCGGGCAACGTCCGCGAGCTGGAAAATGTCATCGAGCGTGCCGTGGTGCTTTCGACCGGCGCCCGCATCGACGCCGACCTGGTCCCCGATCACGTCCGCAGCAGCCGCCGCTTCCAGATGCCGCAGTTCGTGGTGCCGCCCGAGGGCATCTCGTTCCGCGAGGTGATCACCGACTTCGAGAAGCGGCTGATCGAGTCGACGCTCGAGGCCGCCGGCGGCGTCCAGAAGCGCGCCGCCGAGCTCCTCCACATCAAGCCGACGACGCTCAACGAGATGATCAAGCGCCACGACATCCGTCCGCGGCGCAAGCGCGGCGCCGCGGCGCGCGCCGGCGCCGACGTCTCCGAGGCCGAAGACCTCGACGACGGCGATCCGGTCGCCGCGGTCAACCGCGACTAGCGGGCTTCCGCGCCTGGCCCTTGAGCTGGGCGAACATCCGTTCGTACTTGGCCAGAATCACGTCCCACCGGTAGCGTGTCCTGATGTAGTCGCGGCCGTTGGTGCCGAGCGCCGCGCGCAGGCGCGGGTCCCCGATCAGCAGCCGCAGCGCCTCGCCGAACTCGTCGCGATCCGCGTAGTAGAGCCCGGCGTTGCTCTTGCGGCAATGGTCGACCAGCACCTCGCTGCGGGCGTTGGCGAGCACCGGCGTGCCGACGGCGAACGACTCGAGCGCCAGCAGCGACAGGCTCTCGTAGGGGGAGGGGACGACGACCACGGTGGCGGCCTCGAGCGCCTGGACCCGCTCCTGGTCGGAGAGCCGGCCGGCGAAGCGGATGAACGGCTCCTCCGGCAGCGGCATCAGCTTGACCCCCATCAGCACCAGCGAGGCGTCCCCCCCTTCCTGCGCGTAGGTACTGAAGTATTCGATCAGCTCCTCGCAGCCCTTGCCGGGGTCGATGCGGCCGCCGTAGAGCGCGATCGGGCCGTCGAGCCGGTGGCGGCGGCGGAAGATCGAGCCGCGCTGCGAGAGATGCGGCCGGAAGGTCGGCGAGGCGTCGTCCGCGGCCGCGGCCTCGGCGACCTCCTCCTCGTCGTCCACATGGGGGCCGGTGTGCTCGCGCGGATAGGCCTGGGCGTGCGGCAGGTCGACGCCGCAGCCGATGGTCTCCTCTTCGACCGCACGGATCGAGAAGTGCGTGGTCAGGAAGCGCCGCTCGACGTCGGTGTTGTAGGCGATGCCGGCGGGGGAGGCGAACAGCTCGCGGTAGATCTCGAGGTGGATGGCCGGCTCGTCGTGGGCGGTCGGCACCAGGATCGACTTGTGCGGGGCGATCTTCGAGCCGAGCACGGTCGGAGCGTAGAGATAGGTGAAGAACACCAGGACGTCGTACTGGCCCTGGTTGCGCTCGAGGTAGTCGAGCAGCGCCGGGCACCACGGGCCCTGCTGCCGCAGCCACTCCATCTCGTCGTCGCGGCTGTGATCGTTGGTGAAGATCCACTCCGAGTAGCGGTTGAAGGCCTGGATGTCGCGGGCCTGGGCGTTGGCGAAGCGACGGACGGTGACCCCGCGGATGCGGTCGGTGCCCTCGGGATAGACGTTCTCCCAGGTGATGTAGTCCTCGGCGCAGGTGGTGAGGACCTCGACCTGGTGTTTGGGCGCGAGCCGCTCGGCGATGAGGCGGCAGTGATACTCGGAGCCGCCGAGAATCTCGGTGCCGTAGCGCTGGACGACGAATGCAATCTTCAAGAAAGTCCTCGCTGATGCCGGGTCAGGCGCCGAGGCCTGCCAGCACGTCCATGAGCCGGGTCTGGACGCGCGCGGCGGAAAAGTCCCGGGCGCGGCGCCGCTGTCCTTCGAGGACGCGGTCGCGGACCGGACGATCGTACACGAGCGTGCCGGCCATTTCGGCCGCGAACTCGAGATCCTTGGGGGCGAACAGCACCCCGGCGCCGCCGAGTGTTTCCGGCACCGCGCCCGCCGCGTAGGCGAGGACCGGCACGTCGGCGGCCATCGCCTCGACCAGCGGCACGCAGAAGCCCTCGTGCTCGCTCAGCGAGACGTAGAGATCGGCCCAGCGGTAGAACGCCGCCAGGTCCGCGTCCGGAACCGGGCCGGTGAACCAGAACCGGTCCGGGAGCATCCGGAACTCGGCGAGCATGGCGCGGATGCGCGCGTAGTACCGCGGCACGCCATCGTAGCGCCCCACGAAGATGAAGCGGTAGTAACTGTCGACGTAGCGCTTGTACATCTCGGCGAGCAGGATGTGGTCCTCGATCCGCTTGTTGGGCACGATCCGCCCGACGAAGAGGATGTTGATGAGGCCGTCGCCGAGGATTTTCTCGAGCGCCGGGCGCCGCGGGGCTGCCGTGATCCGCGCCGTGTCGACGGCAATCGGCATCACCCCGGTGCGGACGAAGCCGAGTGCCTCGAGCTCGGCGCGGTTGAACTCCGAGTCGCCGAGCGCCAGCTCGACCTGTCCGACCAGCGTCGCCAGCTCGCGCCGGCCGAGGGCGGCGAGGCGGAACAGCCCGGCGTCGTAGGGGGCGAAGAAGGCGGCGGGGGTGATGTTGTGGTACTGGAGCACCCGCGCCCCCTGCAGGCCGGCGAACGCCGCGGTCATCGGCGAGGGCAGCGCGAAGTGGAAGATGGTGACGTCGCCGCCGCGCGCCGCGGGGTCGGCGAAGGCGCGCACTTCCCCGTGCAGGTCGTCGTCGATGGTGAGCGCGAAGATGTCGGACTCGTGCCCGGCCTGGCGCAGCATGTCGCGGACGCGGCGGGCGCTGTCGCCGATGGCGTCGCCGCGATGGGCGGCGGGCACCCACTGGTTGACGATCATCGATCGAACCCGCCGGCGCCGGCCGGAGGCGGAGCCAGGGCGCGGTAGAGCGCCGGCCGGAACTGGCGCAGCTCCTCGAAGCGCTCGAACTGATCGAACTGCTGCCAGAAGTCCCAGGCGACGTCCGGCGCCGGGCGCGGCGGCAGCGCCAGCACCTCGGAGACGTAGCGCCGCAGCATCGCGCCGAAGTCGCGGCCGAGCAGCCGCTCGAGCGCCGCATCCTGCGAGCCGATCACGGCGTCCTCGATGCGGGGATCGCCGAGCACGGCGTCCATCAGCGCGGCGACCTCCAGCGGGTCGCGCGACTCGTGCAGGACGCCGCCGCCGTCCATGGTCGCGGGGATCGCGGTCGAGGCAAAGGCGATGACCGGCACGCGGGTGTGGAACGCCTCGATGATCGGGACGCAGAAGCCCTCGTGCTCGCTGGCGCAGAGGAACAGGTCGGCGACGCCGTAGAGCGCCGCCAGCTCCTCGTTCGAGACGTGCCCGAGGAAGTGCACGTCCGGGGTGCCGAGCCGCGCCACCAGCGACTGCAGCATCGCCAGGTAGCGCTCGAAGCCGCTGTAGGAGCCGACCAGCAGCAGCCGCGCCCGCGGGTTGTGGCGGGTGCGGTAGGCGTGGAAGGCACGAATCACGTTCTCGAACTTCTTGTTGGGGATGACCCGGCCGACGAACATCACATTGGTCCAGCCGTCGTCGAACTCCGACGCCAGCGAGCGGTCGGGGATCCCCTCGAGATGCGAGAAGCCGGGGACGACCGGGAGCACGCCGGTGGTGCGGAAGCCGAGCGCTTCGAGCTCCTGGCGGTTGTACTCGGAGTCGCCGAGCGCCAGAGCGCTGCGCTCGATGTAGGCGGTCAGCTCGCGGCGGCCGCGGAAGCAGAGGGTGACCAGATCCTTGTGGACGCCGATGAAGTACTCGGGCGGCGTGATGTTGTGGTAGACGAGCACCATCCGTCCAGGCAGCGCGTAGGCGGTGCGCGAGGCCCTGGAGCCGATCGAGAAGTGGTGGATGAGGACGTCCGCCGGCGTCACCGCGCCGACCAAGTCCCGGTAGTCGAGGGTTTCGTCCTCCAGCCGCGGGTCGGCGGTTTCGACATAGATGTTCGACTCGTAGCCGGCGTCGCGGAGCACCCGCCGGATGCCGAGCACCTCGTGGCCGATGGCGTCGCCGTACCCCAGCGTGGCCAGTACCTGGTGCACGCGCGGCGGACGGACGGGATCGGGCGTCATGCGGAGCGCGACAGATCCTGAAGGCCGCGGCCGGAGGCGGCGGCGCCGGAGGGAATGCCGGCGAGGATGGCGGCGGCGGCGGCGACGGTGCGGCGCCGCCGCGCCAGCCAGCCGGGCAGCGGCTCGATGCGCCGCGGCGCGGCCGGCGGCGCTTCAGCGCGCAGCCGGTCGAACATCTCGAGATACTTGCGCTCGATCACCGGCCAGGTGTAGTGGCGCTCGAAGTAGTCGCGGCCGTTCTGCCCCAACCGGCGGTGGAGCGGTCCGTTGGACTCGAGCGCGAACAGCGTCTCGGCGAACTCCTCGTAGCGCTCGTAGTAGAGCCCGGCGCCGCTGCGGATGCACTGCCCCTTGAGCACGTCGCAGCGGCCGTTGGCGAGCACCGGACGGCCCAGGGCCCAGGCCTCGAGCGCCACCATCGACAGGCTTTCGAAGTAGGACGGCATGATCAGCACGTCGGAGGCGGCGATGGCGTCGAACTTGTCTTCGTCGCTGAGGAAGCCGAGATGGTGGATCCGGGGATGCGGCGGCACCGGGATGATGGCGCTGCCGACCAGGACCAGATCGAGGCCGCGCGGAAAGGTGGCGGCGTAGCGCTGGAAGAAGGCGAACAGCTCGCCGCAGCCCTTGTTCTCGTCGATTCGCCCCACGTAAATCGCGAACGGGCGATCGAGCTTGAACTTGCGGCGGAAGCGATCGGGGGCGGTCGCCGCCGGCACGTCCGAGCCGACCCCCACCACCACGCCCGGCACCTCCTGGTTGCCGGTGGCGGCGTGGATCATCGCCCGTTCCTCGTGGGAGTTGTACATCACCGCACGGACGCCGCGGAACGTCGGCCCGAAGATCGACAGCGCAATCGCCGGGTCCCGCTCGGCGGTGGGTACCAGCACCGCCTTGCCGGGCAGCCGCCGGGCGCCGTGCCAGGCGTGGTAGTAGCGGTAGCTGAAGAGCAGTGCGAAATCGAGCGAGCCCGCGGTCGCGGCGAGGTGGTCGATGAGCGCCGGGCTCTCGGGCCCCTCGCTCGCCAGCCACGCCAGTTCGTCGGCCACCGAATGAGGGTGCTCGAAGACGTGGTGCGACAGCCGTCCGAAGAGCAGCGGCTGGCGCTCGCGCCGCACCGGGAAGCGGCGCACCGGGACGCCGTTGATCTCCTCAACCCCTGCCGGCCACTCGTTCCGCCAGGTCACGTAATCCTTGGCGCAGGTGGTGAGGACCTCGACCTCGGCATGGCGCGAGAGGCGCTCCGCGACGTAACGTGCGTGCAGCTCGGCTCCGCCGTTGATGGCCGCGCCGTACCGCTGAACCACGACCGCGAGCTTCACGATTCGTGCGATCCGCCTCCGCCGCGAACCGGCTCCGGCGAGCTCCCGAACGGCGCGGCATGGTCCTGCGGCGACTCTGCGCCGCCGCCGGACCCCTCGAAGCCTGGCGCTCCCGAGCCGCCGCCGGCTCCGCCCTCGCGCCCTTCCCCCGGCCGCCGCCGTCCGCGCCGACGCCGCCGGCGGGAGCGCCGCTCGGCCTGCTCGGCCTCGGTGAGTGGCCGCTCCGCCCCGGATCCCCCGGCGGGCGGCTGCAGCGGCGGCACCGCGCCGGGCCGATACTGCACCACGCCCTCGAGCGCCCGCGCCCGGCGCTCGTCGAAGTCGAGCCGGCTGGACATCGACTCCACCCGCATCTTGAGGTTCTTGACCTCGATGCCGAGCCGCGTCGTCTCCAGCACCAGGTTGTGGATCACCTCGTAGTAGAGCGGCTCGAGCGCCGCCTGCTGCCCGTTCAGCTTCGACTGGATGTGCAGCGCCTCGATCAGCGGGTTGGGATTGAAGAACAGCTTCAGGATCGGCCGCAGCAGCCGGCGCATGAAGCGGAGGAACCCGCGATGGGTTTCGAAGAGCGTGGTGTCCTCGAAGACGAAATTGGGCGGCAGCGAGGCCTCCCGCTTGCGCCGGAACTGCTCGAGCAGATCGGAGCGGACGCCGCGCGGATCGAGGAACTTCTCGAGCTTGACCGAGGCCAGCTCGCGGATCTCCTCCTCGGTGTAATCGACGCCGCGCTTCTCTTTGATGCGCGAGCGGATCTGCCGCATGATCTGCTCGACATCGACGTTGTCGGATCGAACTGAAAAATCGGTCATACAGTGCTCTTCAGGAACGGGGGACCGCCGGGGCGGCGGCTCCCTTGGCGGCCTCGGCCACCTTCTTGCGGCGCCGGCTGCCAAACTCCGGGGCTTCCTTGATGCAGGTGCCGAGGATGCCAATCGACTCGTAGAACGCCTTGGCGCCGGTTTTCTCGATCTGCGCGACATCGCTTCCCACGTCCGGGTAGCCGCGGCCGTCGGCCTGCACGGTTTCCCAGTTGCGGAACAGCCGCCCCCACGGGCTGGCGAGGACGTCCTGCATCAGCCGTTTGGCATTGCGCGGATACCAGAAACTGTCGTGATACAGCACGCTGGCGATATAGGCCCACGGCGCCAGCACCGTCTTCAGCGACCACTCGATCGGCTTCTTCATCGGGCCCCAGTAGATATGGTGCTGCATCCGCGAGGCAAAGGTCATCTTCTTGAACGGGCCGACGAAGTGCCAGTTCTCGGCGGCCGCCTCGAGGTCGCCGACGATCTCGATGTCGCGCGGGTCGCCGCAGCCCAGCCCGAGGTCGTGCGCCATGCGGATGAACTTGATTGACATCGGGTCGAACCCCATCAGCCTGGCCGCCACCGCGTCGATCGCCACCTGGTCGGCGCTCGCCAGCAGCACGTCCTTCGTATAGGGCATCATGCAGCGCGGCCCGGGACCGTCGCCGGCAAAGGTGCCGTCCATCACCGCGAAGACGCCGCGATGGATCTTCTTCTGGATCATCAGCAGGTCCACGAGCGTCTCGTGGATCACCGGGTGGGTCCAGTGCCGGTGCTCGTTGAGCAGCCCGCCGAAGGCGTTCTTCATCGCCCCGGTCGTCGTCGTGAAGACGTGCGTCTTCACCGTCGGCAGGTGGATGATGTTCTCGCCGATGAAGCGCTTCGGAATCATGAAGCCCTTCGGGTAGACCTCGTTCAGGCAGGTGAACTTCTTCGTGAGGTCGCCGACGGCGTCGCGGATGTCCATCCATTCCTCGGTTTCGTAGATGTGGATGTTCCGCAGCCCGTGCGCGTTGACAACGTTGATCTGCTTGTTCTCGCGCTCGCCGAGGTGGGCGTCGATGACCACGGTGCGGTTGTGGCAGGCATGAATCAGCGCCGGGTCGTAGCCGTCCTGTTTCATCGCCCGCACCACTCCGTCGAGCTGCCACGGCGTCGTCGAGGTCGCGGGGAAGAAGAAGTGCCAGGAAATGTTCACTTTCAGCGCCGTGTCGGCGTCCCGGGCGACGACGTCCTGATAACCGGCCAGGTTCATCAGCCGGTGGTAATCGGCGAGCACTGTGGCGGGTGTGGTCTTGAGGACTGCGACGCGTGATTTGGCCATGTCTTGCTAACTGATCAATCCGTCGAGAAATACCATGCGCGGTCCGTAGATGATGCACCCGACCGCCAGCGCCCAGAGCGCCACGCACAGCAGCAGCGGCCGGTCGTTGAGCAGCATCTCGGCGGGACTGCCGCCCCCCTCCCGCTGGTGTACCAGATAAAGGTACCGGAAGATGCCGTAGAGTGGAAACGGCAGTGTCAGGCCCAGCATCTGGGTGTGGAACTTCTCGACCGTTTCCGGCGACACCGTGTAGATCGCATAGGCCACCAGCGTCGAGGCGGTGACGACGGCGATCATCTGGTCGAGGAGGTAGGGGGTGTACTCCTCCAGGATCGGCCGGTGGCTGGTGGCGCCGTCGGCCAGCAGCACCAGCTCATGGCGGCGCTTGCTGAGGGCCAGGAACAGCGCCAGCAGGATCGTCAGGAACAGCAGCCAGTGGCTGATCGGCACCCCGATGACGATGGCGCCGGCCGCGGCGCGCAGCACGAACCCGATCGCGATCGTCAGGACGTCGATGATGACGACGTGCTTGAG
>JAYTEJ010000301.1:0-6532 GCA_043735365.1 Acidobacteriota bacterium | reverse complement strand
GGACGGCGTCGATCCCGCGAATCGATGTTGACCCGCTCCGGCATCCGGGCCGTCCCGCATCCCCGCGGCCGGCAGTACTCCCGGCACTCCGACCAGAATGCCCAGCGACGCGCCGAACGACAGGATGAACCCCGCATCGAACACGACCACCGGCGCATAGGCGACACCCGCCACCGCCGCGACCGCCAGCGCATTCAGCGCCGGCCCGCGATGATCCAGGACGCGGCCCGCCAGGTAGACACACGCCGCCGCGACCGCCCGCGACACCGAAGGGCTCGCACCGGTCAATCGGCCGTAGAAGATCAAAACCCCCACCGACACCGCCGCGGCCGCCCGCCCCGGCACGCCCCCCACCCGCATCCCCACCAGCAACATCGTCGTCAGGATCGCAATATTGCCGCCCGAAATGGCGATCACATGGTACGTGCCGGCGTCCTGGAGGCGCCGCTGATCATCGTCTGACAGCCCCGAGCGGTCGCCAATCAGAATGGCGGCCGCGATCGCCGCGGACTGGCCACTCCAGCGGCCGACATAGCGCGACAGGCGCAGCCTCGCCCAGCGCCGCGCCGCCGCAGCGGCCTCGTCCACGACACCGCCCGCGGCCACGACCTCGACCAGCGCCGCACTCTTCACGGAGCCGATCAGTACAGTGCCCCGCCGCGCCAGCGCCCGCACGTCGTCCGGCACCCCTGGATCGCCATAGCCTGTGGCCCTGCGCAGAATCGCCGGCAGCCGCACGCGCCGGCCGGCACGCCACGCCCCAGCCGCGGCGTCGGCGGCCGACCCGCCGACCGACAACCGCACTCCTCCACGGGTGCGGCGTCCACCCACCTCGTCCACGTCGAGCAACAGCGACCATCCGAGCTGACCCGCTGAGGCGTCCTCGGCGAGCGTCCCCAGGATCACGACCGGGTCACCGCGAGCGGCCGGGTCGGACGCGTCGAACCACGTCAGCAGGTCGGGGCCGTACGCCTGTCGCGCCGCGGTGGCGCCCAGCGACAGCCCGGAGGCGAGGCAGCCGGCCACCACCGACGTCACGACACCCGGTCCGTCCCCGATTCCGAGGAACCCCCACGCCGCCACCAGGCACAGCAGCGCCGCGCCCGCGCCGCACAGCGCCAGACGCGAGTCCGGCCGTCCGATCGTCAGCAGACCGGCCGCCGCCCCGGCAATCAGTGGAAGTGCCGCAAGCGCGGCCGGCGTACGCACGTCCGCCACGGTGCAAACACCGGGGCAATGGCATCAACGGTGAAGAATCGAATGAATCAGGAGAGCAGGAGGAGCCAGCGCATGGGCAGGTGGCAGAAAATGAAGCGCCGCCGAGTGCTCCGACGCGCAGTTTCCGCGCCGTAGCTCCGATCTCGACGGAGCCGGCAGCCTACCCCTTCCGCATCGCCGCTTCGGCGTGGTACTCCTGCAGCGAGCGGACGGTGAGCCCCTCGGTGCGGAGCGCCTTGATGGCGTTCACCGCGGCGGCCGCGCCGGTCAGCGTGGTGATCGACGGGACGCTGTGCATCATCGCGATCCGCCGGACCGTGCGGTCGTCGAAAAACGACTCCCGGCCGAGCGGCGTGTTGATGACCAGCTGGATCTTGTTGTTCAGGATCTCGTCGCCGACGTGCGGCCGCCCCTCGTTGACCTTGAAGACGATCTCGACCTCGAGGCCGTGGGCCCGGAGGAAGTTGGCGGTGCCGCGCGTCGCCAGCAGATGAAAGCCGAGCTCGATGAGGTCCCGCGCGATCTGGACGACCGCCGGCTTGTCGTGGTTGTTGACGCTGATGAAGGCGGTGCCCTCGGTCGGCAGCTTGATGCCGGCGGCGAGCTGCGCCTTGGCGAAGGCGTTGCCAAACGTTGACGCGCAGCCCATCACTTCGCCGGTCGACTTCATCTCCGGCCCGAGGATGGTGTCGACGCCGGGGAAGCGCACGAACGGGAACACCGGCGTCTTGACGAAGAAGCCGGAGACCTCGAGGTCCTCGGTGAGGCCGAGTTGCGCCAGCGTCCGCCCGATCATCACCCGCGCGGCAATCTTCGCCAGCGGCACGCCGGTGGCCTTGGAGAGGTAGGGCACCGTTCGCGAGGCGCGCGGGTTGACCTCGAGCACGTAGATGGTGTCCTCCTTGATGGCGAACTGCGCGTTCATCAGGCCGACCACCTTCAGCGCCCGGGCGATCCGCCGCGTGTAGTCGCGGATCTGCGCGACGTGGCGATCGATCACCTTGTGCGGCGGAATCACGCACGAGCTGTCGCCCGAGTGGATGCCGGCCTCCTCGATGTGCTCCATGATGCCGCCAATGACCACCGCGCCGGTGGCATCCGCCACCGCATCGACGTCGAGCTCGACGGCGTCCTCCAGGAACTTGTCGATCAGGATCGGATGCCCCGGCGACGCCGACACCGCGTTGACCATGTAGCGGTCGAGCGTCGCCATGTCGTAGACGATCGCCATCGCCCGGCCGCCGAGCACGTAGGAGGGCCGCACCACCAGCGGGAAGCCGATCTTGGCGGCGACGTCGCGCGCCTCGTCCGCTGTCGTCGCGATGCCGCTCGGCGCTTGGGGAATGCCCAGATCCCACAGCAGCTGGGCGAACCGTTCCCGGTCCTCCGCAAGATCGATCGAGTCGGGGGAGGTGCCGATGATGCGGATGCCCGCTTCCTGCAGCGACAGCGCCAGCTTCAGCGGCGTCTGTCCCCCGTACTGGACGACGCAGGAGACTTCTCCTCCGGCCTCGCGCTCGCGGGCGATGATCGACGAAACGTCCTCGAAGGTCAGTGGCTCGAAGTACAACCGGTCCACCGTGTCGTAGTCGGTCGACACCGTTTCCGGGTTGCAGTTGATCATGATGGTTTCGAAGCCCTCCTCGCGGAGGGCGAAGGCGGCGTGGCAACAGCAGTAGTCGAACTCCAGCCCCTGTCCGATCCGATTCGGGCCGCTGCCGAGAATGACCACCTTCTGCCGCGGCGTCGGCTCCGCCTCGCACTCGTCCTCGTAGGTCCCGTACATGTACGGCGTATACGATTCGAACTCCGCCGCGCAAGTATCGATGCGCTTGTAAGCGGAGCGGATGCCGAGATCGAGCCGCGTCGCCGCCACCGCGCCCTCGTCCGACCCGAGGATCCCTGCCAGTTCCTGGTCGCCGAAGCCGGAGCGCTTCAAGGTCCGCATCATGTCGCGCGACATGCCGCGCAGGCCGATCAGGCCGGCCGAGCGCTGCAGCTCGACAATCTGCGAGAACTGCACCAGGAACCAGCGGTCGATTTTGGTCAGCTCGTGCAGTTCCTCGACGGTCCAGCCGCGATCGAGCGCCCGGAACACCGCCCACATACGGCGATCGTTGGGTACGCTCAGCTCGCGCTGCAGCGCCCCCTCCTCCTCCTCGACAGTGAGGCCGCTGTCGGCGCGGCGGGTCTGCCCGAACAGCAGCCCGCTGCCCCCCAGCTCGAGCGAGTGGAAGGCCTTCATGAAGGCTTCCTTGAACGTCCTTCCGATCGCCATCACCTCGCCGACCGACTTCATCTGCGTCGTCAGCGTCCGGTCGGCGCGCGG
Organism: Acidobacteriota bacterium; assembly: GCA_043735365.1. Lineage (GTDB taxonomy): Bacteria > Acidobacteriota > Vicinamibacteria > Vicinamibacterales > 2-12-FULL-66-21 > JALZOC01. Next base: position 2,985 of record JAYTEJ010000301.1, on the reverse strand, counting down.
GAACTTCTCGAACGCCCAGCGCGGCACCTTGACGACGACGTAATCGATGGTCGGCTCGAAGGACGCGGGGGTGAGACGGGTGATGTCGTTGGGGATCTCGTCCAGGGTGTAGCCGAGCGCCAGCTTGGCGGCGATCTTGGCGATCGGGAAGCCGGTCGCTTTCGACGCCAGCGCCGACGAGCGCGACACCCGCGGGTTCATCTCGATGACGATGATCCGGCCGTCGGCGGGGTTGATCGCGAACTGGATGTTCGAGCCGCCGGTTTCGACGCCGACGCGGCGGATGATCCGGCGCCCGAGATCGCGCATCCGCTGATACTCGCGGTCGGTGAGCGTCAGCGCCGGGGCGACGGTGATGCTGTCGCCGGTGTGGACCCCCATCGGATCGACGTTCTCGATCGAGCAGATCACCACGAAGTTGTCGGCGCAGTCGCGCATCACCTCGAGCTCGTATTCCTTCCACCCGATCACCGATTCCTCGACCAGGATCTCGTGGACCGGGCTCATCTCGATGCCGCGGTTGGCGAGCTCGCGGTATTCCTCGATGTTGTAGGCGATGCCGCCGCCGACGCCGCCGAGCGTGAACGACGGCCGCAGGATGATCGGGAAGCCGATCTCTCCGACCGCCGCCATCGCCTCGTCCATCGAGCGGACGTAGCGGCTCTCCGGCATGTCGCAGCCGATCTCGCGCATCGCGTCGCGGAACTTGAGCCGGTCCTCGGCGACCATGATGGCGTCGATCTGCGCGCCAATGAGCTCGACCCGGTACTTCGCGAGGGTGCCGTTCTCCGCCAGCGCCACCGCCAGGTTGAGCGCCGTCTGCCCGCCGACGGTCGGCAGCACCGCGTCGGGGCGCTCGCGTTCGATGATCTTGGCGAGGAACTCCGGGGTCAGCGGCTCGACGTAGGTGCGGTCGGCGATCTCCGGGTCGGTCATGATCGTCGCCGGGTTGCTGTTGACGAGAATGACTTCCAGCCCCTCGTCCTTGAGCGCCTTGCAGGCCTGGGTGCCGGAGTAGTCGAACTCGCAGCCCTGGCCGATGACGATCGGGCCGGAGCCGATGACGAGCACGCGCTTGATGTCGGTGCGTTTGGGCATATTCAGCTTGCGGGCTCTCTAGCCGCGCGCAACCAAGAACACGGATGAGAACGGGCGACCACGGACGCCGCACATGAACACGGATAAGACCGGGACGCCGGCTGGGCGGCACGCCGGCCCGCGGCCCATTGTTGTTCGTCCGGTCCGTGTTCTTCCGTGTTAATCCGTTGAATCCGTGTTCCGTCTTTATCTGCGGCTCAGCCCCCGGCTTCCATGACGTCGAGAAATTGCCGGAACAGATAATCCGCGTCGTGCGGCCCCGGGGCGGCCTCCGGATGGTACTGCACGCAGAAGACCGGCTTGGTCTCGTGCCGCAGCCCCTCGACCGTGCCGTCGTAGAGGTTGACGTGGGTGATACGCACGTCTTTCGGCAGCGACGCCGGGTCGACGGCGAAGCCGTGATTCTGCGAGGTGATCTCGACTTTGCCGGTCTCGAGCTCCTTCACCGGATGGTTGGCGCCGCGGTGTCCGAACTTGAGCTTGTAGGTCGAACCGCCGAGCGCCAGCGACACCAGCTGGTGCCCGAGGCAGATCCCGAAGACCGGCACTTCCGCCTCGACCAGCTGGCGCGCGCTCTCGACCGCATACCCGAGCGCCGCCGGGTCGCCGGGGCCGTTGCTGAGAAAGACGCCGTCCGGCTTCGAGGCCAGCAGATCGGAGGCCGGGGTCGTCGCCGGATAGACTCGGACATCGCAGCCGTAGGCGGTGAAGCGGCGCAGGATGTTCCACTTCATGCCGAAGTCGTAGGCGGCAATCCGCAGCGCCCGCTTCGGCTGGCGCTCGGCATCCGGCGTGAACTCGTCCGAGGCGATGGGCTGCCAGTCGAACGGCGACTCGCAGGTGACACCGCGGACCAGGTCGGAGCCTTCCATCGGCGCCACCGCGCGCGCCTTCTCGACCAGCGCGCGCTGATCGACGTCCCCGGTCGCAATCACCCCGCGCATCACCCCCGCCGACCGCAGCACCCGCGTCAGCGCCCGGGTGTCGACGTCCGAGATGGCGACGATGTTGTGACGGACGAGATAGTCGCGCAGCGTGCTGTCGGACCGCCAGTTGCTGGCCACCGGCGACTCGTCACGGATGATGAAGCCGGCCACCTTGGGGGCCCGCGACTCGCCATCCTCCGGCGAGATGCCGTAATTGCCGATCTCAGGACAGGTCATGGTGACGATCTGTCCGGCATACGACGGATCGGTCAGGACCTCCTGATAGCCGGTCATGCTGGTGTTGAAGACGACTTCCCCGCCGGCTTCTCCCGCCGCGCCCGCGGCGTCCCCTTCGAACAGCAGACCGTTTTCCAGTGCGAGTGTGGCTTTCATGGTATCCGTTCGAGCGATCCGGTGACGCGGGTTTCCTCGCCGGCCGCGACCCGCGTGGCTACCGTCCAGGCGCGATGCTCCGCCAGCTCCAGCCGCACCACGTGCGAGCCGATCGTCACGTCCGGAATCCGCGCCGGCGTGGTCCCGAACGCGCGGCCGTCGATGAGGATGCGCGCACCGCGCGGCCGCGAGTCCACATAGACGGAGCCGGTGAAGACATTCGCGGGGCTGGTGCGCTCGGCCGGCCGTGCCGGCGTCGCGGGCCGAGCCGCCGCTCCCGTCCGTGGCGCCGGCGTCGTGCGCGGCGCCGGCGTCGTGCGCGTCAGCCGCAGCGACACGCTTCGGCTGGGTGCCGCGCCGGTCAGCGTCACCTCCTCGGTGGCCACGGCAAAGCCGGGGGTCACCACCCGCACGCTGTACTTTCCGAGCTTCAGCCGGTTGAGCGTCAGCGGCGTGCGCCCCCGCCAGCGTCCGCCGACGGTCACCGAGGCCCGCGACGGGGTCGAGGTGACGACCAGCTGGCCGGTGGTAGCGGCGGGCGAACTGGCGCGCGCACGCGCCCCGGCGT
>JAYTEJ010000300.1:0-3014 GCA_043735365.1 Acidobacteriota bacterium | reverse complement strand
CCATCTGCGCGTACTGCGAGCCGAGCAGGAGCCGGCGACGGTCGTGCCGATCCGCAATCACGCCGCCGATGAGCGTGAACAGCAGGATCGGCAGCTGCCCGAGGAAATCGTCGAGGCCGAGGAAAAAGGAGGACTTGGTCAGGTCGAAGACCAGCCAGCTCTGGGCCACCTTCTGCATCCAGGTGCCGACCGTGGAGGTGAAGGCCCCGAACCACAGCACCCGGAAATCGCGGTAGGTGAAGGCCGTCAGGGTGCGCTGCAGCAGCGGATGGCTGAAGGGAACGGGCGTGCCACACCCCAGCTCAGGTACCGGATCGGCCTTCATCTGCAGCGGAGTAGGCAAGAGGCACTTATCTTAACAGCCAAGTCCTCCGGGGGTTACACCGGCCTCGGACGGCCCGCTTGATCCCTGGCCCGGACGCCACTATACTCGCGGCTGGCAAGGCGAATAAAAAGCGAAAACAGCCATGGGTGCGCGCGCCGAGATCGAACTGCTGCTGAAGGCGTCCAGGCTGGACGTCACCCTCACCTCCGCCGCCCCCTGGCGGCAGGGGGAGCGCGAGGTGGCGCCGGTGGGCCTGGCCGCGCTCGACACCGCGCTGGCCGGGGGCCTGCCCCGTGGCCAGCTCTCGGAAATCGTCGGGCCGCGCTCGGCCGGCCGCTCGACGGTGCTCGCCGCGGCGCTGGCCGCCGCGGCCGATCGCGGCGAGGCGGTGGCGCTCATCGACACCAGCGATCGCTTCGACCCGGCGTCGGCCGAGGCCGCCGGGCTCGATCTGTCGGCGCTACTCTGGATCCGCGACACCGGCGACGCCACCCGCGCGCTCAAGGCGATGCATCTGGTGCTCCAGGCCGGCGGATTCGGCCTCGTGGCCTTCGATCTGACCGACGTGCCGGCGCCCCTGGTGCGGCGCTTCCCGCACACCACCTGGATGCGCCTCGCCCGGGCGCTCGAGGGCAGCCAGACCGCGGCGGTGCTGCTCGGCGGCGAGCGCATCGCCCGGAGTCCGGGCGGCGTCAGCATTGCGCTCGAGGCGCCGCGTCCGTGCTGGGCGGGAGCGGCCGATCGGGCGCGGCTGCTCCACGCCGTCACCCTCCGGCCCCGGGTGATCGGCGGAAGGATCTGATGCCGTGCGGGTTCCGTCCTCCGACGATTTGACGCCGTCGATTCCCGACATCACCGCGCGCGATACCCTCGCGGAGGTGCGGCGGGTCCTGCCGCCCGCCCCCGTGCCGTCGGCGGCCGCCGCCGCGCCCGGCCTGTTCGCCTGCCTGCGCTCCACCCGGCCGCCAGGGGTAATTCTCGGGATCGCGCGCGAATTTTCGCCGCGCCTTGAACGGCACGGCCCGGAGTGCGTGGTGCTCGATGTCAGTGGCCTCGGCCGGCTCCTCGGCGGGGCGCCGGCCATCGGCGAGGCGCTGGCGCGCGCGGCGGCAGACCGCGCGGCGGCAGACCGCGCCGCCGGCATTCGCGTCGCGATCGCGCCGACGCAGACCGCGGCGCGGCTGCTGACCGTCGCGCACCCGCGGCTGGTGGTGGCGGGCGAGGCCGCCGCGGCGCTGGCGCCGCTGCCGCTCCGCACCCTGCGCACGCTCATCGACGAAGGGGGCAACACCCCCGGCGAGAGCCGCGCCCGCACCGCGGCCCGGGCCAGGGCGACCGCGGCGCGGCTCGAGATGTTCCAGCGCTGGGGCCTGACCACGCTCGGCGCGCTCGCGGCGCTGCCGGCCGGCGCGCTCTCGGAGCGGATGGGACAGGAAGGGCTGCTGCTGCAGCGGCTGGCGCGCGGCGCCGACGCCGGGCCGCTGGTGCCCGATCCCGGCACGCCGCGCTTCCTGCAGGCCATCGATCTCGAATGGCCGATTGAGACGCTCGAGCCGCTGTCCTTCGTGCTGGCGCGGCTGCTCGATCCGCTCGCCGCCGCGCTCGAGCGCGCCGATCGCGGCGCCGCGGCGCTCCGCCTGGATCTGCGCCTGGTCGATCGTACCACCTTCGCGCGGGTGATCCAGCTGCCGTCCGCGATGCGCGACCCCAAGGTGCTGCGGACGCTGCTGCTGCTCGATCTGGAATCGCACCCGCCGCCGGCGGCAATCGACGTCGTCACCCTCGAGCTCGATCCGGCGCCGGCGCGCATCCTCCAGTACTCGCTGCTCGAACGCGCGCTGCCGTCGGTCGAGACCCTGGCGACGCTGACCGCGCGGCTCACCGCGCTGGTGGGAGAAGGGCGCTCGGGAGCGCCGGCGCTGCTCGATACTCACCGCCCGGACGGCTTCGAGATGCGGCGCTTTGCGCCCCGGCCGCGAGCGGGCCGCCCCTCCGCGGCCGCGCCGCCGGTGCCGGCGGCGGATGCCGTCCGCCCGGTGCTGCGGCGGTTCCGGCCCCCGATCGCGGTGCGCGTTACGGTGCAGCGCGGCCGGCCGGATCAGGTCGCGATCGACCGCCGCGGGATGCCCGGCGGCCAGGTCGAACAGCAGGCCGGACCCTGGCGCACCTCCGGCGCCTGGTGGGACGGCGGCGGGGCCGCGTGGGACCGCGACGAATGGGACGTCGCGCTCAGCGACGGTTCCCTCTGCCGGCTGTTCCGGGATCGCCAGCGGGATGGCTGGTTCCTCGACGGCGTCTTCGATTGAGTGCTTCCGGGGTGAATGGTCCGTTGTATATCGAGCTCCACGCTTCGTCCGCGTTCTCTTTTCTCGACGGCGCGTCGCTGCCGGAAGCGCTCGTCGATCGGGCGGCGGCGCTCGGGTATTCCGCGCTGGCGCTCATCGATCGCGACGGCCTCTACGGCGCGCCGCGCTTCCACCTGGCTGCCAGGCGCGCCGGCCTCAGGGCGATCATCGGCGCCGAGCTGACGCTGCGCCTCGGCGACGGCGGCGCGGTCTTCCGCCTGCCGGTGCTGATCGAGTCGGCGGCCGGCTACCGCAATCTCTGCCGGCTGATCACCCGCATGAAGCTGCGCGCGCCGAAAGGGGAGGGCTCGCTGGGGCTCGACGAGCTCGATGGCGTGGTCGGC
>JAYTEJ010000299.1:0-5623 GCA_043735365.1 Acidobacteriota bacterium | reverse complement strand
CGCCTGCGGCGTCTCGTGACGGATGCCGAAGCGCGCGGCGACCTCGTCGGACAGCTTGCGATGGCTCTGGACGGTGATCAGCTTGTAGGCCGCGCCGCTCTCGGTACGGTCGAGGTGGCTACGCAGCTCATCCAGTGCCTCACAGCTGATGCCGCAGCTGCGGCTGTGCTTGAACACGAGCACCGGGCGTTCGCGCGATTCGGCAATCGCGGCATCCAGATCACCGATGTCATAGAGAGGGGTCAGGGCCATGTATGCCCTTATTTTACAACAGGAAGGCGCGATTGCATCTCGAGCGTTGGCGGGCCGCTCAGCTGGGCGCCTGATGCGATCGGGTGTGGAAGCCGGCCGCTTCGAGGTGGCGCCGCACCTCGGCGAACGTTGCCCGGTCGCTGTCCTCCAGCGGGACGTCGCCGCGGCTGATGGCGCGGTCCACGTTGAACATGCGGAAGCGGATGGCCTCCATATGAAAGGCGCGGATTGCCGTCCTGAGCGACGCGCATTCAGCCAGCAGCACGTCGCGCGCCGGGCCCCCGGGGACCCGCTCCACGGCCGCGGTGAAGCGCTCCAGGGTGGCGGCGGCATCCTGTCGATGGTCGGTATTCGTCGTCATACGTCCGAGGCTCCTGTTCCGACCCGGCGGGATCGGATGCACGAGCGTACCGGGGGAGCGCGCGGGCGTCAACCCGCCGTCGCGGCTTCGCCATCCTCTATAAATATTGACCGCGGCCCTCGAAAAGGCGGATAACGGAGCGATGGGGGAGACAGAGACGGCGGCACGGCCGACGGGCCGCGCCAGGATCGAGGCACCCGACCTGAGCGAGACCGGGGGCCTCAAGAACGGCGAGCCGCAGCGATCGGACCGCCGGCTGTTCATGCAACTGCTGGCGTTCGGGGGCTGCCGCGACGCCCGGGCCGTGGCCGCGCATCTCGACGGCGCCGCCGAGGCGGTCGTCGTCTACGAGGACCTCAACGATCCGTACGGCATCGCGGTCCTGACCGCCAGCGAGTACCCCGCGACCTTCGTCGACAGCCTGCGGCCGCGGCTGGCCGCCGGCCCGACCGCCGAGCTCACCCTGAAGCCCGATTACACGATGTTTGGCCGGACGTATGCGATTGGCTACGAGCCGGATCTGGCTGAGGTGCTGCTCGAGCGGCCGCGCCGGACGGTGACCAACGCCGACTGGCCGTGGGCCGTGTGGTACCCGCTGAGGCGCAACGGCGCGTTCGCCCGGCTGCCCCAGGATCAGCAGCGCACGATCCTTGCCGAGCACGGCCAGATCGGCATGGCGTTCGGGGCGTCGGACCTGGCGCATGACGTCCGCCTCGCCTGTCACGGGCTGGATCGCGATGACAACGACTTCGTCATCGGCCTCATCGGCAAGGACCTCTTCCCGCTGTCCGCGGTGGTCCAGGCGATGCGCCGGACCCAGCAGACCTCGCTCTACCTCGATCGGCTCGGCCCCTTCTTCGTCGGCCGGGCTGTCCGCCCGTAGCCGCCGGCGCCTGGAACTCCGTTTGCACAGGGTGCGCACATGACATCAGGTGAGATTCCACGCCGTTCCTTCGGCCGGCATGCCGAAAAGGTCTCCGCCCTGGCGCTCGGGGGCTTCCACCTCGGGAAGCCGAAGACCGACCGCGAGGCGATCGAGATCGTGCATGCAGCGGTCGACGCCGGCATCACCTTCCTCGACAACGCCTGGGAGTACAACGACGGCAAGAGCGAAGAGCGGATGGGCAAGGCGATCAAGGATCGCCGCGACCGCGTCTTCCTCATGACCAAGGTCTGCACTCATGGCCGCGACGCCCGCACCGCGATGCGGCAGCTCGAGCAGTCGCTGCGGCGGCTCAAGACCGACCACCTCGACCTCTGGCAAATCCACGAGTGCGTCTACGACAACGATCCGGCGCGCCACTTCGCCAAGGGCGGCGTGGTCGAGGCGCTGCTTCGGGCGCAGCAGCAGGGCAAGGTCCGCTACATCGGCTTTACCGGCCACAAGGACCCGGCTATTCACCTCGAGATGCTGGCGCACGATTTTCCCTTCGACAGCTGCCAGATGCCGTTGAATGGCTTCGACGCGAGCTTTCGCAGCTTCGAGCAGCGCGTCCTCCCGGAAGTGCTGCGCCAGGGCATCGCCCCGCTCGGCATGAAGAGCCTGGGGGCCGGGCAGGCGGTCAAGAAGAGGGCCGTGGCGGTGGCGGACGCGCTCCGCTACGCGATGAGCCTGCCGGTGGTGACGACGGTGAGCGGCATCGACTCGATGAAGGTGCTGCGTCAAAACCTGAAGATCGCGCGGAATTTCAAACCGATGACGGACACCGAGATGGCCGTCTACCGGCGCCGCTGCGCCGAGCGGGCCGCCGACGGCCGCTTCGAGCTTTACAAGGTGACGGCCCAGCACGACGGCGCGGAGGGGCGGTCGGAGCACGGCATTCCGTCAGCCGAAGAACTGTCCGCGTGACCAGCCCCTCTCGTCGCCGTCAGACGCGGCGCAGCGGACGAGGCGCCACCCCGTATTGACGTCCGCGAGTGGGGCTTTGCCCTGATTTCTTCACACAACCGCCATCACAGCCCCGCCCCAGCTCCGTGTACAATCCATCGGTGCCCGCCCCGCTGCTTGGTGTTGTCGTTGCCGCACTCCTCGCCGGCGCGCCCCAGGCTTCACCGGCACAGGCCCCACAGAGCTCACAGACTCCGCCTCCCGAGCGGCTCACACTCCAGTCCGCCTTCACCATCGCCGAGGAGCACAACCGTACCCTGGTCGCCGCCCGGCTCGGGCGCGCCGTCGACGTGGCCGGCGTCGGCGTCGCCGGACAGCGCCCGAACCCTGAAGCCTCGTTCGAGGCCGGACGCGACACGCCGCATGAAGTCCTCAGCCTGGCGATACCGCTCGAGCTCGGTGGCAAGCGGGCGCGCCGGCTCGATGTTGCCAACGCCACCCTGGCGCGCACGACCGCGGAGCTGGTGGTCCAGTCCCTCGACATCCGGCGCACGGTGCGGCTCGCGTATTTCGAGCTGGTGACGGCGGCCAGCCGCGTCCAGGTGACCGCCGACCTGCGCGGCTTCGCCGAGCGGACGCGCAACGCCGCGCGCGATCGGTTCGAGTCCGGCGCCGCGCCGCGGCTCGAGGCGCTCCAGGCCGAGCTCGCCCTCGGCCAGGCCGACAATGAAGCGGAGAATGCCCGCGGCCGCCTGCTCGCGGCGCGGGTGGCGATCAATACCGCGCTTGGCCGACCACCGGACGCAGCCGTCGAAGCCGGGGACGCGTTCGACACCGGCGATATCCCTGCCGACCTGCCCGCGCTCGTCGCCGCCGGGCCCGACATCGCGGCGCTCGATCGCCAGATCGACGAGGCGGTCGCCCGGGAGCGTCTCGCCCTGGCGATGCGCCGACCGGATCCGACGCTCTCCGGCGGAGTGCTGTTCGATGCCCGGCCGGAGTTCATGTACGGCTGGCGGGGCGGCCTGGCGATCACCATTCCGGTGTTCACACGCCACACCGCCGACGTCCGGATCGAGACCGCGCGCGTTGCCCAACTCAAGGCCACGCGGGAGGCGCGTGTCGCCGCGCTGGTCGGCGACGCCGCCGGCGCCAGCGCGCGCGCTCAGGCGGCCCGACGTCAATACCAGCGGTATCGCGACGAGATCGTGCCGCAGCTGGCGGCCGTCGAAGCCATGGCCGAGGACTCCTACCGCTCGGGGCAGACCAATCTCACGGCGTTTCTGCAGGCGCTGCAGGCCGCCCGGGAGGTCCGGCTGCGCGCCACCGACGCCGGGCAGGAGTACCAGACGGCGCTGGCCGATCTCGAGCGGGCGCTCGGGGGACCGATCCGATGATCACTGTGTGGAAAGCGGCGGCCCTGGCGGGCGCCCTGACGCTCGCCGGCTGCGGCGCGACGAAGCCGGACGAGACGGCCACCGAAACCGCCGTCTCGGTGGCCGTGGACACCGCCCGCGCCGGGGCCATCCGTGAAGTGTTTGCCGCCACCGGCCTGGTGACCGCGCCGCCGGGGGGCGAGCTGCTGGTGACCGCGCCCGAAGCCGCGCGCATCGCCGAACTGCCCCGCGCCGAAGGCGATCGGGTCAAGCCCGGCGATCTGCTCGTTCGGTTCGAGATCCCCTCGCTCACGGCCTCTGCGGCCTCGAGCCGCGCCGGCATCGAACAGGCGCAGGCGCGGGTCGAGAACGCGCGCGCCGCCTCCGCCCGCGTCGCCGGGCTGTTCGAGCGCGGCGTCGCGGCGCGTAAGGAAGTCGAGGACGCCCAGCGCGAGCTGCTGGATTCGCAGGCGGCCCTCGCCCAGGCGCAGAGCGCCAGCGGCGCCGCCAACGCGCTCGCCGGGCGGCTCGTGGTCCGCGCCCGGTTCGCCGGCGTGGTCGCCAAACGCTGGCACAATGTCGGCGATCTCGTCGAGCCGGGACCGTCGGACCCGATCCTCCGGCTGATTGACCCGTCCCATCTCGAAGTCACGGCCGCCGCGCCGGTCGGAACGCTGGCCCGGATCACCGCCGGCGCCCCGGCCCGTATCATCGATCCCGCTGGCGGCGACCCGATCGAGGCGTCGGTCATCACCCGACCTGCCGCGGTCGAGCCCGGCAGCGTGACCGCCTCGGTACGTCTCCGCCCGGCCTCGTCCGCGGCGCTCACCGCCGGCATGTCGGTCTCGGTAGAGATCCTGGGCGCCGAACACGCCGGGGCGATCCTCGTCCCTCCCGCCGCGCTCGTCCGCGAAAGCGACAGCTCGGTCGTCGTCACCGTCGGTCCGGACGGCAAGGCGCACCGCAACACCGTCGAGGTGGGCATCGTCTCGCCGACCGCGGTCGAGATCCAGAAGGGGGTCAAGGCGGGCGACAAGGTGATCATCCGCGGCCAGAACGGGCTGCCTGACGGCGCTGTCGTGACCATCGGATCATGAGCCTGGGCGACGTCGTCGGACGCTACGCCCGCGCCATCGTCCTGATGGTCGTGCTCGCGGCGGTGGCGGGGCTGCTGGCTGGCGCCGGCCTGCCGAGCAGCATCTATCCCCGTCTCGAGTTCCCCCGCGTCGTCGTCATCGGCCACAGCGGCACGCTGCCGGCGCAGACGATGATGCTGACCGTGACCCGCCCGCTCGAGCAGGCGGTCATGGAAGTCCCCGGCATCCGCCGCGTCCGCTCCACCACCTTCCGCGGCGCCACCGAAATCTCCGCGCAGTTCGAGCCGGCGACCGACATGATCGTCGCGCTCCAGCAGGTCCAGGGCAAAGTGGACGCCGCGCGGCAGTCGCTGCCGGACGGGACCGAGCTCGTCATCGAGCGGCTGACGCCGGCGGCCTTTCCGATGTACATCCTCAACCTCACCGGCTCCGTTCCGGGTCCGGACCTCTACGACTATGCGTTCTACGTGATGCGGCCGCGCCTGGCGCGGGTCGCCGGAGCGGGACAGGTCGAGGTCTCGGCGAGCGACACCCGCGAGATCGAGGTGGTGACCGATCCGGCGAAGCTGCTCGCCGCCGGCCTGACCGTGCACGACGTCGCGGAGCGGCTCAAGGCCGCCAACCTGCTGGCGCCGGTGGGCCGGTATGCGTCGGGCGGGGTCCAACAGCTGGTGCTGGCCTCGGGCCTGTGGCCCTCGATTGAAGCCAT
>JAYTEJ010000298.1:0-14188 GCA_043735365.1 Acidobacteriota bacterium | reverse complement strand
GTCTCCGATCCGGCCAAGCCGGTGCCGTTCTCGCCGCGCCCGGTGCGGTTCAGCGACAGCGACGCCTGGCGCCGCTGGCTGGTGACCGATCAGCGCTTCGTGGACGGCCGTCCCGACGTTCTGACCTACGCCACCGAGCCGCTGACATCGCCGCTGCGCCTCAGCGGCACGCCGCGTGTCAACCTGGTGGCCTCGACCAGCGGCAGCGACGCGGACTGGGTCGTGAAGCTCATCGACGTCTTCCCCGCCGAGGTCCCCAGCGAGCCGGCGATGGGGGGCTATCAGCTGCCGATCTCGCTGGACATCTTCCGCGGCCGCTACCGTGAGAGCTTCGAGCATCCCCAGGCGATCACGCCAAATACGCCGCTACCCTACCGGTTCATCCTGCCAACCGTGAACCATGTCTTCGCGCGCGGCCACCGGGTCATGGTGCAGGTGCAGTCCACCCTCTTCCCCCTCTACGACCGCAACCCGCAGACGTTCGTCCCGAACATCTTCTTTGCCACGCCGGGCGATTACGTCAATGCCACGCAGCGCATCTATCACGCCGCCGGCGCCGCCAGCTTCATCGAGGTGCCTGCCGCGAGCCCCGTCGAGCGGCCTGTCGCGAGCCCCGTCGAGCGACCCTCAGAGTGATGGGCGCCCTGGTTACCGCGCCGTCGTCCCGCGCCAGCGCTGTTTGAGCCCGTGCATTCGGCGCCTGGTGCCGACCACCGCCGGCAGCAGGCCTTTCAGGGAGGAGTTGAGCAGCAGCGTCCGCAGCGCCTCCTTGCGCCGGCGGCGCAGGACGATGCGCTCGAGCAGGGCGGTCAGCGCCGGATCGCCAGGGACGGCGCGCGCGAACGCCAGGTTCTCTTCCACCAGCGGCAGGCTGTCGAGCCGGAAGAGTTCCGCCCAGTGGCCGGTGGTTTTGTTGGGGAACGTCACCGCCTCTTCCAGCAGCCCGAGAGAGCGCAGCGGCGCCATGGTGCGAACGCACTTCCGGCACTCGCAGCAGTTGTAGGCGCCGCCGTAATTCATGACGCACACCCGCAAGTGCTTCAACACCAGGCTGCGGTCCCATTCCAGGATGCGCGCCAGCTTGTCCGGGCGGGCCAGTTCCGCGCCGTCGTGCACCACCTGGACGCGATCCGACGAGAAGCGCTCGTCGACGATCGGGGTGGTGCCGATAGGAATGGGGTTCCGGTACGAATGCGTCGACGGAATGCAGACGTGACTGAAGCCGTGGCCCAGGCTCAGTGCCGTTGCCGCCAATCCGCTGCCGCAGTAGAGATACAGCCAGTCGGCGTCGAAGTGGGTCCGCAGGTTGCTCTCGCCGAGAATGCACTCCACGCCCGCTTCGGCGGCAATCGACTGGACCAGCTGCTCGGACGCTTCCACACCCCGCAGGAAATCGAGCGGCTTTTCGAGCCCGCGCATAAAAATGACATGGGTGAGCGGCGCGGGCAGCGCTTCCCGGCCCCGTCGCTTGAGCAGGGTGTAGAACGAGTCGACGCCGCCCGAAAAGAACGTGGCCGCCCGCATCGCCAGCGGCGCCGGGTCGAAAGACCTGGGCGTGGCGTCGATCTCGACACGCCGCAGTTCGGGATGCCAGCTATGGAGAATGTCGCGGACGCGACCGAGGTTGAACAGTAGCCGCGGGGAGACCGGCGGGACGATGGTCAGCGACTCGCCCCGCTGCATCGCGGGAATCAGCATCGCCACCGCGAACGCGTCCGCCGACGGCGCGACGAACGATTCGTAGCCGATGGGAAATTCGAAGTAGAGCTCGAACGGTTCGGGCTGCCGCTCGCTCTCTACCTCCGCCGTCAGCCGCACGGTTCTGCCGCGGGCGCGGAGCGAGACCTGGTTCAGGCGCATGGACCCTTTCGAATCGTCCGACCGCCGCAGCGCGGCCGGCGCCGCATTGTACTCGGCTCCCCGCCTGCCGCACCCCCGGAGGGCTGCCGTTCGGGCCGCCGCGAGCGGGCGTTGTGGTGATAATACGGTCTAGCCAGGTGGCAGCCGGACAGACGCCGGGGCGCCATGATCCGATTCTGGCGGCTGCGTCGCCTTATGGATCAGGAGGACAGTTATGCAGATCTTTTTGATGGCGCTCGCGATGGGCGCGTCGACGATGGCCGGAAGCGCCCAGGCGCCGGCAAAGGCCGACAAACCGGCGGCGTCCGCACCCGCCGCTCACGTGCTCCTCAACCCCGGGGACATGAAGTGGGGCCCGGCGCCGCCGGTGCTGCCCGCCGGTGCGCAGGTCGCGGTGCTCGACGGCGACCCGTTCAAGCCCGGGTTCTTCACGATCCGGCTCAAGTTCCCAGACGGCTACAAGATTCCCGCGCATTGGCACCCCACCGACGAGAACATCGTCGTCGTCCAGGGCACCTTCCGGGCCGGGATGGGGGACGCCTTCAGTGAGGCCGGGCTCCACGACTTCACGGTCGGCTCGTTCGTGAAGATGCCGATGCGGATGCGCCACTTCGCGACCGCGAAGGGAGAGGTCATCGTCCAGATTTACGGGCCTGGTCCCTTCGTCATCAACTACGTGAACCCTGCCGACGATCCATCGAAGAAGACCGGCGCGGCGCACTAGAGACCGAGGGCGGACCGCCGGGGCGCATGCCTCGGCGGTCTAGGCTCGCGCCAGGCCGAGCAGCCGCTCGCCCCCGGCCTCGCGGAACTTCCGCGCGGCGTCGGCATGGCGGCGCTTGGCGCGGGCGAGGGCGGCCTGGAACCGCGGCTCGGCGGCGAGGATCGCCAGCCAGGGATCGCGCACGAACCACTGCGAGACGAGGAAGCCCATGTCGACCGCGCGTTCGAACTGGGTCAACGCGGCCGCGGTGGCGCCGACCTTCGCATAGGTGCGGGCGATGTGAAACACCGATTCCGGGTCGGGATTGCGCGGCGCGAGCTCGTCCAGGAGCCGCCGGCACTCGTCGAGCCGCCCTTCCAGCAGCAGCGGCAGCAGCGTCTGGTACGAGCGCGTCATCGGATCGCGCACGGTCGCGGCCGAGGCCCTGGCCGCGGCAATCGCTTCGGCGTCGCGCCCGAGCGTGGCCTGCGGCAGCCCCACGAAGAACCCCGAGAACCCCTCGATCGCCCGTTCGTTGTCGCCGAGCATCCAGTAGGTCGGTCCGACGCTGGTGGCGATCTGCGGATCGAGCTCGCGCGCGCGCAGATGCGCGGCGACCGAGGCGTCGAGCAGTCCGCAGTAGCGGCAGGCGTGCACCAGTCCGGCATAGAGCTCGGGATCGGCGCGCCGGCTCCGCGTCCGGCGGACCAGGCGCAGCATCGCCTCCTCGGCGCGGCCCAGGTCCGTCTCGAGAGCGGTATAGAGATGATGCGCGATCGGCAGATCGGGGTTGAGCTCGAACGCTCTCGTGAACGAGACTTCCGCGCGCCTGAGGTTGTCACGCACTTCCTCGACGGTCTTGGAGCGGAACTTGGCCGTCAGGCGGTAGCAGCGCCCCAGCCGCGCCCATGCGGGGGCGAAGCCGGGGTCGCCGCTGACGCACTCGAGATAGAGATCGCGGGCGATCGTCCATCCATCTGAATCGTAAAAGTGGCTGTTGCCGCGCAGGTAGAGCTCGTAGGCGCGCGGGCTGGCCGGGGCGTCGCGGCGCAGCATCTCCTGCTCCCTGGGGGACACCGGCACCGCCAGGGAATCGGCGATCCGTTCGCTCAGCTCGTCCTGGACCCGGATGACGTCGTCAATCGGCACGTCGAGGCGGTCAGACCAGAGGATGGTGCCTTCGGGCACCGAGACCAGCTGGGCGTTCAGCCGCAGCCGGCCGCCGACGCCGAGCAGGGTGCCGGTGAGCACGGCATCGACCTCGGCCTGGACAGCCAGGGCGTCGAGGTCCAGCGGGGTCCCGCTGAAGCGCGCCGCCGTCATGCTCGAACGGACGATCATCGAATCGAGGCTCGACAGCGTCATCGCAATGGCGTCCGCCAGGCCGAAGCCGAGAAAATCGATGTCGGGATCGGGCCGCAGCAGCCGGAACGGCAGCACGATCAGGCGCGTTCGTTTGGCGGCGACGCCGCGGGGCGTCGAGGTGCTTTCCGCCGCGGGGGCGAGCGCCGCGTGGTCGCCGCGGGTTGCGGGCTCCCCGAGCTCGAGCTGCCGCTTCACGGCCCCGAGATCGGCGACCATCTCGGAGACGGCTGGATAGCGTTCGAGACGGTCTTTTCGCAGCGCGCGGCTGACAATGCGCTCGAGCAGCGCCGGGGTCGAGGGGGCCTGGAGACTGAGGGGCACGGGCTCGGCGCCGAGAATGGCGCCGACGGTGTCCGCCGACGTCGCGCCGGCAAACGGCGGCCGGCCCGCGACCAGCTCGTAGAGCAGGACGCCAAGGCTCCAGACGTCGCTTCTCGCATCCACGTCCCGGCCACGAGCCTGCTCCGGGGACATGTAGCGAGGCGTGCCCATGACGACTCCCGGGAGCGTGTCGAAGGTCGAGTCTGCTTCCTCCACGGCGGCGGCGGCGAGCTTGGCGAGGCCGAAGTCGAGCACCTTGACGTAGCCGTCCGGGCGCACCATGACGTTTTCCGGCTTGATGTCGCGGTGCACCAGTCCGCGGGCGTGCGCGGCGTTCAGGGCGGCGCCAATCTGGAGGGCGAGGTCCACGGCTTCCGGGACCGGCACGGCGCCGTGCTCCAGCCGGTGCCGCAGCGTCTGCCCGTCGACGAATTCGGTGACGATGAAGGGGCGGCCGTCGAGCTCGCCGAAGTCGTGGACCACCAGGATGTGCGGATGGTTGAGCGACGAGGCGGCCCGCGCCTCGGCGTGAAATCGATGCAGGCGGTTGGGGTCGACGGCGAGATCGCGCAGCAGCAGCTTGAGCGCCACCGGCCGCTCCAGCTTCGCGTCGCGCGCCAGATAGACCTCGCCCATGCCGCCCGCGCCAATCCGCGATTCGATGGTGTAGCTGCCGGCCACGCTTCCGGTGAGGTCTGGCGCCAGGGCCCCGGCGCGCAAGCGCGCCGGGGTTTCCAGAAAAGCTTCGGTCTCGAGGTGCGCCGCCAGCAGCGCCTCGGCTTCACGCCGCACGGCGATGTTGCCGTCGCAGGCGGCGGCCACGTAGGCGGCGCGCTCGGTTGCCGGCCGCTCGAGCGCGGCCTCGAACAGGCGCTTGACACGCGACCACTCGTCGGGCGGCATCGTCATACGGCCCGCAGCTCGCGATAGAGCCACGCCTTGGCGACGGTCCAGTCGCGCTTTACGGTGCCGCTGGACACCTCGAGCGCGGCCGCCGTCTCGTCGATGGTCATCCCGGCAAAGTACCTGAACTCGACCACCTTCGCCTGCTGGGCGTCGATGGCGGACAGGCGCTCGAGCGCGGCGTCGAGCGCGACCACATCGACGTCCGCCTCGGGCGCCGCGACGTCGGCCTCCAGCTGGGTGATGACCACCCCCCCGCCGCGTTTGTCGCGGGCCTGGCCGCGGGCATGATCGACCAGGATCCGCCGCATCGTGGTCGCGGCCATCGCGAAAAAGTGGGCGCGGTCGCGCCACTGGATCCGATCGACGTCGACGAGGCGCAGGTAGGCTTCGTGTACGAGGGCGGTGGTCTGAAGCGTGTGGCCCTGGCGCTCGCCGCGCATGTAATGGTGGGCGAGACGATGGAGCTCGCCGTAAATCAGCGCGACCAGCTGGTCGCGGGTGGCGGCATCACGGTTCGCCCATCCTTCGAGGATCTGCGAGATCTCGCCTCGCGAGGGGCGGTTGGGAGAGGGGTCGGGCATCTGGTCCCTGCGATGTTATCGCAGGGACCGGAGCGATCCGCCATCAATGCGGTTCACCGCTACTCGGCGCCAGGATAGTGGTCTCGCGCGTCGACGCCCCGGGCTCGAGGTCAGAGAGGCGGCTGGGGACAGCAGGTGCAGGATGCCGGAGGCGGTGCGCTGGCGGATGGGGATGCCGGCCTGCTGCAGTTCCGCGAGGCGAGTGGCACTGAAGGGATTGCGAGTGTTGGCTTCACCGCGGCGAACACTGATTTGAGCTGCAGAGGTTCATGGTCACAAACCGAAACAGAGAATGTTTGGCCCCGCCGCCACCGCCACGTATTGCCGCCCGCCGACGCTGAAGGTCATCGGCGAGGCTTTCATGCGCGCGTTGGTTGGAAACTGCCACAGCGTCTTGCCGGTGCGCTGATCGACGGCGGTGAACCCGCCGTTGGGCTGCCCGTAGAAGAGCAGGCCGGTCGCCGTCGCCAGCACGCCGCTCCACGTTTTGGCCCGCGCCGCCCCCGGCTGCGGCACTTCCCAGGCGATCTCCCCGGTCTCGATATTCACCGCCCGCAGGAAGCGCTGCCCGGTCTGGTCGGGGTAACCGGTCGGCTTGCCGACGCATTCCTCGAGGGCGAGAAAATAATAGAGACCGGTCAGCGGGGAAAAAGCGGTCGAGGCCCAGTTGGCGGCGTCGGTCGGGCAGCCGTGCGGATCGGTGACCAGCGGCCGTCCGTCGGCGCCGATACCGGAGGCCCAGTCGACACGCCGCAGGAAGGGCTTCGCCAGCAGCACCGCGCCGCTGGCGCGGTCGAGCACGTAGAAGAAGCCATTGCGATCGGCGTGGAGCAGCAGCTTCGCGGGCCGTCCCTGGTAGACGCGGTCCACCAGCACGTTCGGTTCGGTGGCGTCCCGATCCTCGACGTCGTGCGGCGTGAACTGGTAATACCACTTGACCGCGCCGGTCTTGGCATCGAGCGCGAGGACGCAGTTGGTATAGAGGTTGTCGCCAGGGCGGTCGCGGTCGTCGCCCCCCGGCCACGGGTTGCCGGTCGCCCAGTAGAGCGTGTCGGACGCCGCGTCGTACGATCCCGTCTGCCAGGTCGAACCGCCGCCTCTGATCGGCTCGGGCCCCTTCCACGTCTCGATGCCGGGCTCGTCGTGCCGGGGTACGGTCCAGCGGCGCCACACCAGCGCCCCGGTCCGGACATCGAACGCGGCGACGAAGCCGCGAATACCGGCGTCCGCGCCCGAGACGCCGGCGATCACGGTCTGATGCACCACCAGCGGCGCGATCGTGCCGCCGTATTGATGCTGTTCGCCGGCGGCGTCCGGCGCCATCGTCGTCTCCCAGCCGAGCGCCCCGGTGGCGCGGTCGAGCGCCAGCAGGTGGGCGTTGTCGGTGACGAAGAAGATTTTGTCGTCGAGCAGCGCCACACCGCGATTGGTGCCGAGCCGCGCGTCGCCGACCAGCCCTGGCGTCGGCGGCCGCGAGTACCGCCACAGCGCGGCGCCGCTCAGCGCGTCGAGCGCCACCACCTGGTTCGGTCCGGTCGCGTAGAGCACGCCGTCGGCCGCCAGCGGCGTTACCTCGAGCCCGAAGTAGGACATCGGGAAGACCCACTGCAGCCTCAGCGAGGCGACGTTAGCCGGGGTGATGCCGGTGAGTGGACTGTAGCGATTTCCGGAGTCGCTGCCGTTATAGGTGCGCCAGTCGCCGGGAGCGGGCGGCCCCAACGCCGCCGCGCGTGCCGGATCCGCGGCAGCGGGCGGCGGAATGATCGTTTCGACATTGAGGCGGCGCAGGTACCGCGCCAGCGCCAGCAGTTCTGCGTGGGGCAGATCCGCGAACGCCGGCATGCCGGCGCCCGGATTGCCGCGCTCCAGAAACGCCCGCAGCTCGTCGACGGTCTGCGCCGCGACGCGCGGGTTCATCGCCAGCCCCGGCCCCTTCGCGGAGCCGCGCGCCTCGTCGCCGTGGCAGGGGGCGCAGCGCTCGGCAAAGGGTTGTTGCGCCAGCGCCGGCGGCGCGAACCCGATCAGGAAGAGCAGGAGCAGGAGCAGGATCATGGCGGAACACGATATCCCGGCCGAGCGGCGCGCCGCAATGCACCGCCGACCGGGGCCTCAGGCGCCGGTCCGATCGAAGGCCGCGCGCGTGGTCGCCGGCTCGACGATGGTGCGGGCCAGCGCGATGGCGGCGGCCAGGGCAATGGTGACTGTCGCCGCCAGCGGGCGTGCCGGCTCGGCCAGGATTCCGGCGGCCGCCAGCACCGCCGCCATCGCGAGATCGACGACCAGCGTCATCGAGCCGGTGCGCGACCGCTCGGCCCCGATCGCATCCCGGTTCGTCCACCAGGTGAAGAGCAGGTGGCCGCGCAGCACGCCGTTGATCGCGCCGGCCAGCCCGATGGCGACAAACGCCGCGGCGGCGGCGCCGTGCGTCCACTCCTTGATGTGCCAGGCGAGGCCAGCGGCCAAGACATACAAGGCGATCATGCCGAGCTGGTGCGTGCGCCACCACAGGGTCCGCGGCTCGCCGTGCTTCTGCGGCAACGACGGCGCCGGCGCCGGCGCCGCCAGCGCCAGCGCCAGTTCAACCGCGCTCGGCCAACGCTCAGCCGGCCGTTTTTTGAGGCATCGCTCAATCGCCGCCGCGACCGGCGCCGGAATCTCCGGCCGGACATGCGCGATCGGCGTCGGCTCGTGCTCGAGCACGCGCGCCGTCACCGCCAGGGGATCGCGGGCCTGGAACGGATGCACGCCGCAGGCGAATTCGTAGAGCAGCACGCCGAGGGCGAAGACGTCGCTCCGCGCGTCGGCCGGCTCGCCGCGCAACTGCTCCGGCGCCATGTAGCCCGGCGTGCCGACCAGCATGCCCGGTTCCGTGAGGCGATGCTGAGCGCGATCCGGTTGGTCGACGCTGGCCGGCGCGCCGTCCACCGCCAGACCGAAATCGAGCATCTTCAGGCGGCCGTCGGCGCCGCGGATCACGTTCTCCGGCTTGACGTCACGGTGGATGATGCCCCGGCCATGAGCGCAGGCGAGCGCCGCGGCCAGTTCGTGCGCCGCGGAGACGACGGCGTGGAAGGGGGGGCGATCGGTGCCGGCCATTTCCTCGCGCAGTGTCTGGCCCTCGATGTACTCGGTGGCGATGAACAGCCCGCGGTCGGTCTCCTCCAGCGCGTAGACCGTGCAGATGCCCGGATGCGCCAGCGCCGCCATCGCGCGCGCCTCCCGCCGCAGCCGCTCGCGCTGCGCCGGATCGTCCGCCAGCTCCGAGGGCAGCGCTTTGAGCGCCACGCGCCGGCCGAGGCGGGCGTCGGACGCCAGATACACGCGGCCCATGCCGCCGCGTCCGATCTCGCGGATGATCGCGTAGGCGCCAATCGCCTCCCCCGCCGCCAGCGCCTCGGGCGCTCCCAGCAACCACGGCAGACGGTCGCTCAGCGGCTCGTGAAGAAACCGCCCGGCCCTGCTGTGATGCGCCAGGAGCGAGGCCACCTCCTGGCACAGCGCCGGATCCTCGCCAGCCTGACCCTCGAGCCAGCGCCCGACCTCTCCGGGCGGCTGGTCCAGGGCGCCCTCGAACAGCGCGCGCACCCGCCGCCAGTCGTCCGGGGTCATGGCGACACCCTCTCCGGCTCGGCCAGGGCGCGAAAGAGCCACGCCCGCGCCAGCGCCCAGCGGCGCTTCAGCGTCGCCGGCGAGATGCCGAGCGCCGCGGCGGTCTCCTCGATACCCAGCCCGAGGAAGTAGCGCAGCTCCACGATCCGCGCCTGCTCCGGATCGAGTGCTTCGAGCCGCGACAGGGCGTCGTCCAGCGCCGGCAGCATCGCGTCTTCCCTCTCCGCCGCCGCGAGCGCGTCAGACAGCGTGACCCGCTCCAGCCCCGCCCAGCGCTTTCGCGCGCCGCGCGCCCGCGCCCGATCCACGAGAATCTGCCGCATCGACCGCGCCGCGATGCCCACGAAGTGCCGCTCGTCGGTCCACGGGCGCCCGGCGCCGGCGAGGCGCAGGTAGGCCTCGTGGACCAGGGCGGTCGGCTGCAGCGTCTGGCCCGGCCGCTCGCGGCGCATCAGGACGGCGGCGATCCGCCGAAGCTCGTCGTAGACCTCCGGCGCCAGGACGTCGGCGCCAGGGGGCTCCGGATTCGGAGCGGTCACGGCCGCCGTGTTCCATGGTGGCCCCCGACAGGCGTCGTGAGCCGGAATCCCGTCCGACTGCGCAGTACCAAGTGGAGGAAGCACATGTCACTGTCCATCAGCGTCTCCGGTGTCCACCTTCGCGACCATCACAGCCTGCTGGCGGGGCGCGAACGTCAATTGCTCATCTGGATCGCCCGACGATTGCCCGCCTGGGTGACGTCGGATCGGCTCTCGGCGCTGGCGCTGGTGTCGATGGCCGCCGCGGGCGCCGCCTTCGCCGCCCTGCCGGCCTCGCCATGGGCCGCGCTGGGAGTGGTCGCGGCACTCGCGGCCAACTGGTTCGGCGACAGCCTCGACGGAACGGTGGCGCGCGTCCGCCGGCAGGAACGGCCGCGGTATGGATATTACATTGACCACGTCATCGACCTGGCGGGGACCGCGCTCCTGTTCGGCGGCATCGCCTGCTCTGGCGCGATGGCGCCGACGATCGCGCTGGCGCTGCTCGCGGCCTACCTGCTGGTGATGTCGCAGGCGTTTCTCGCCACCCACGCCCGAGCCGTCTTCCAGATGTCCTTCTGGGGCGTCGGGCCCACCGAACTGAGGCTGGTGCTGGCCGCCGGGGCGCTGAAGCTGCTCGACACGCCCTGGATGCCGCTCGGGCCATTCGGCGCGGCGCGAATCTTCGACGTCGGCGGGGTCATCGGCGGCGTCGGGCTGACGATGGTCTTCGTGATCTCCGCCATTCGCAATGCCCGGGCCCTCGCCGCGATGGAGCCGCTGCACGCACGGGCGCCCGGCGACGCACGCGCATGAACGGCCGCGCCGCTGTCGTCGCGGCCGGCGCGCTGGTGATCCTGCTCCCCAATGCGTCGCCGTCCTGGGCCCAGCCGACGACGGAAACGCTGGCGGCCTGGGCACTGCAGGCGGCCGCCGCCGAGGCGCGGTCGGCGACGTTTGCGGAGATCGCCGGCGCCGCGGAGGGCGAGAGCATCCCGGTGCCCGGGGGAACCATCCACCGTTGGCGCGGATCGGTGCGGGTCCGGAACACCACCGTGGATCAGGTACTCGACATCCTGATGCATCCCGGCACGGCGCCGCCGCAGGAGGACGTGCTGGAGTCGCGGGTGCTGGCGCGATCGGGTTCGGCGCTGCGGGTCTATCTGAAGCTCGAGCGCCGCACCATCGTCACGGTCCGCTACGACACCGAGCACGAGGTCGTTTTCACCCGCGACTCCGCCGCGCGGGCGCGGAGCTGGAGCCGGTCGACGCGAATCACCGAAGTTGGCGGCGGCGATCGCGGCTTCCTGTGGCGCCTGAATGCCTACTGGCGCTATACCCAGTCGGGCGGCGACGTGCGCATTGCCGTGGAATCGCTGTCGCTCAGCCGGAGCATCCCCACTCTCGTGCGCCCGCTCGCCGCCCCCCTGATCGCCAGGATCGGCCGCGAATCCCTGATCAGGACGCTGGACGCGCTGAAGCAGTACATCGAAGAGCGGACCGCGACGCGAAGCGCGGCGCGCGCGCAGTCAGCGATCGGCGGCCGCCGCCGGTTCCTGCTGGGTCAGACAGTGCAGGGTCCCGAGGCCCCAGACCAGATCCACCGCATGGATGCCGACGACCGTCCGTGACGGCATCAGCCGCGCCAGCGTCGCCAGCGCGATGCGGTCGTTGGGATCGTTGAACGTCGGCACCAGGACCACGCCGTTGCCGATGTAGAAGTTGGCGTAGCTGGCCGGGAGCCGCTCCCCGTTCATGAACACGGGGCGCGGAAACGGCAGCGTCACGATCTCGAACGGCCGGCCGCCGCCGGACGCCTTTTCCAGGCGGCGGAGGTTGTCCATCGATCGCTGATGATTGTCGTCGGCCGGATCCTCTTCAACGGCCAGCACAATCGTGTCCTCCGCGACGAAGCGGGCGACATCATCGACGTGCCCGTGGGTATCGTCGCCGACGCACCCCTCGCCCAGCCAGATGGTCCGAGGTGCCCCCAGCCAGCGGGCGAAGATCCCCTCGTAATCGGCTCGCGTGAACCCCGGGTTCCGCACCTGGACGTCACTGAGCAGCCATTCCTCGGTGACGAGAATGGCGCCGCCGCCGTTGACCTCGATGCCGCCGCCTTCGAGCACGATCCGTTCGCCGTCGCCGCTGCGCGGCTGCTCGAGGGGAAGGCCGGCGATGGCGGCGATGTGCTGGCCGATGCGGGTGTCCTGCTGGAAGTTGTCGTACTTCGCCCAGCCGTTGAACGCCCACGACAGCAGCTCGACGCCGCCGGCGGCGTCGATGACGGCGGTGGGGGCGGAGTCGCGCAGCCAGACGCGATCGCTGGCGACCACGTGGAGCCGGACGTGGTCGCGGCGCACCGCGTGGGCGGCGAGCACCTGCTCCGCCGAGGCGCGGACGTCCTCCGAGTGGCAGAGGATCTCCACCATCTCAGAGGCCACCAGGACGCGGACGATTTCGGCGTAGACCCAGGGGATCGGCCCGAGCTTGCCCGGCCAGTCGGGCTCGTGGTGCGGCCAGCTGATCCAGGTGGCGCGATGGGGCGCCCACTCGGCAGGCATCCGCAGGCGCGGCGGAGTCACGCGCCGAGATACCGGCTGAGGATCGGACCGTAGGCGTCGATGCGGCGATCCCGGAGAAACGGCCAGTTGCGGCGTACGGTCTCCATCAGCACAGGGTCGCACTGCGCGATCAGAATCTGTTCCTGCTCGCCGGCCTCGGCGAGGTAGCGGCCGAACGGATCGGCGATGAACGAATGGCCGAAGAAGGTGATGCCGTCGGTGCCGGGCTCATCTTCGTGCCCGATCCGGTTGGGCGAGGCGACATAGACGCCGTTGGCAATGGCGTGCGAGCGCTGCATCGTCTGCCACGCCTCGACCTGGGCGCGCCCCCATTCATCCTTCTCGGCCGGATGCCAGCCGATGGCGGTTGGATAGAACAGCACCTGCGCGCCGAGCAGGCTGGTGATCCGCGCTGCTTCGGGGTACCACTGATCCCAGCAGACCAGCACGCCGATGGTGGCGTAGCGGGTCTTCCAGACCTTGAAGCCGGAGGCCGAACGGACGACGTTGCTGTCCTCGCGCGCCGCGGACGGATCGTTGGCGTCGTCGACCTCGCCGGGAGTGAAGTAATACTTCTCGTTGAAGAGCGGGTCGTCCGGAATG
Organism: Acidobacteriota bacterium; assembly: GCA_043735365.1. GTDB lineage: Bacteria > Acidobacteriota > Vicinamibacteria > Vicinamibacterales > 2-12-FULL-66-21 > JALZOC01. The sequence goes on along the minus strand of JAYTEJ010000298.1, from coordinate 1,158 downwards.
TGCATCTTCCGGTAGACCCCGAGGAGGGAGCCGTCGGCGTCGATCACCGCCGCGGTGTTGCGGTAGACGCCGGGGCCCTGGCGCTCGAAGATCGGCACCACCAGGACGACCGCCAGCTCCTTCGCGAGCGCCTGCATGCGGTCGGTAGTGGGACCGGGCACGGGTTCCGCCAGGTCGAAGCGGTCGCACTGCTGCGATTTGCAGAAGTAGAGCGAGTTGAAGAGCTCTTTCAGGCAGATGATCTGCGCGCCGCGCCCGGCGGCGTCGCGCACCAGGCGCGCGGCGCGATCGACGTTCGACGCAACATCGTCGCTGGCGTGGTCCTGGACAATTCCAATCGTGAACGGCGCGCGGCCGGGGGCATGGTTCGACACCTTGTGATTATGCGTCACAGGCCGCCCCCCACCACCCCGGCGCCGCCGCGCCGGCCGGAAATAACCCTTGATCCACGGCGATGGGCATTATCTGATGGGCCCATGCAGAAGCCCTTCGACCATCGCGTCTCCGCCGTCTGGATTGCCGCCGCGCTGGCCGGCGCCGCCTCGTTGAGCGCGTTCGCACAGGCGCCGTCGAAACCGCCGGCGGACGCCGCCGGTTTGCTGGTCTATATCGGCACCTATACCGGAGCGAAGAGCAAGGGGATTTACGTGTCCCGCCTCGATCCAAAGTCGGGCTCGCTGAGCACTCCGGCGCTGGCGGCCGAGACACCAAGCCCGAGCTTTCTGGCGGTCCACCCGACCAGGCCTTTTCTGTACGCCGTCAACGAAGTCAGCAGCTTCGCCGGGAAGGCCACGGGGTCGGTGAGCGCGTTCGGCATCGACCGCGCGACCGGCCGGCTGACGCCGCTGAACCAGGAATCGTCCGGCGGCACGGGGCCTGCCCACCTCACCGTGGACGCGTCCGGCCGGAACGTGCTGGTGGCCAATTACGGCGGCGGCAGCATCTCGGTGCTGCCCATCGACCCGCAGGGCCGGCTGCAGCCGGCCACCGCGTTCGTCCAGCACACCGGGTCGAGCGTCAACGCGCAGCGGCAGAAGGAGCCGCACGCCCATGCGATCGTGGTCGACGCCGCCGATCGCTTCGCCTACGTGCCGGATCTGGGTCTCGACAAGGTCATGATTTACCGGTTCGGACCAGCGCAGGGGACGCTGTCCCCAG
>JAYTEJ010000297.1:0-8170 GCA_043735365.1 Acidobacteriota bacterium | reverse complement strand
CGCGCAGCGCCGACTGCACCGCCGTGCGGATCTGCGCCGGCTCGATGCCGGGCAGCTTGAAGGCCTCCCCGAGGTCGGCCGACAGCAGCAGCGCCAGCGCGCGCGAGCCGCGCTGCTCAGCGCAGCCGTATGGATACTCGACCAGGTAGCGCGCTCCTTCGCCAAGGCCGACCAGCGCCGTGGACGCCAGTTCGACGTGCAGGCCGCCGAAGGCCGGCACCACCCCGGTGGGGATCTTCAGGATCTCTTCGGCGACCGGCGACGCCCCGCCGGCCTCGCCGATTGCCGACACGGTCTCGGGCGAGACGAGGATCTCGACCGGGATCACGTCTTCGAACGCGTCGCTCTCCGAGCCGAGTGAGACCGTCATCCGGACACGGGCCCGCCCGGTCGAGCGGCCCGCGGCTTCGAATCGCGCTTCGACCGACGCGCCGGCGCCGACCTCGACCTCCTGCGGCGCCGTACCGGCAAACTGCAGCACGTCGGGGTCAAGGCTCTCGATCGTCACGGCAGCGGTGCCGGCAGCCGGCAACTGGCTGGTGACGACGGCGCCGAAGACCGCCTTGTCGCCGACCGCGAGAAAGCGCGGGAACGCCGGCTTGAGCGTGAGCGGCTTGTTGATTCGGATCTCGCTGTCGGCCGAACCGAAGCGCGAGGCGCGGTCGGACGCGACCGCCATGATGCGGTAGGTGGTCAGCGACTCGGGCAGCGTCACGTCCACCGAGGCGTGGCCGCGAGCGTCGGTGGTGACCGATCCGATCCAGAACGCCAGGACGCGGAAGTCCTGCCGCACGCCGCCGGGAAGCCCCTCGACACCGCCGCCACCGCCGTCGGTGGCCCCCTTCGGGGTGGTCACCCGCCGGGACACGATCTTCTGCCGGCTGTCCTCGGTCAGGACGCCGAGCGCCTTGTGGACGTAGACCGAGCCCAGCACGTCGGGTGTGCGGTAGGCGGTCAGCGAGAGGACGCCGTGATCGACCGCCCACAGCGTCACTTCGCTGGCCGTGCCGCGGCCCTGACGATCGGCGACGTCGACGGTGACGGTGGCGCGGTTGGCGGGGCGATACTCGACACGGTTGGCTGCCAGCGCGACGGTCAGCCGCTTGCCGGTATCCTCCACTCCCAGCTCGACGTAGCCGAGGCGGAAGGCTGGCTTGCCCGGATCGCTGGGATCGTCCTCCTTGTCGGCTTCGCCGAGCGGCTTCGACCGCCCCTTGACCAGCAGGACCGAGACGAACACGTTGGGAATGTCGCTGTCGCCGATCGGGACCTCGATCGACTGCTGCGTCGAGGTCAGGGCGAATTGCCGGTGGCTGCGGATGCCCTCCCGCTCGGTGGTGACGAGGGCGCGGGCCTGCTCCCACGGTGACTGGATCATGATGCGGGCGGTGTCGCCCGGCTTGTAGGTGCGGCGGTCGGCGACCAGATCGATGCGATTGTGATCGTAGCGCTGCCAGGCGGTGTACCCGGCGCCGATGGCGTACAGCGACACCCGCGTCACGGTGAAACGGTCGCCCTCGGCGGCGGCCCTGGCGGCCAGGACGAACTCCCCGCCCGCCGGCAGCGGCAGGCTCAGAGGCACCGGCGCGGCGCCGCTGAGGACGCGCCAGGTGCCGGCCGGCACCTCTTTCCGCTCGGTCTCCCAGGTGTAGAAGCCGTTGCCTTCGGCGCGGCGCACGCTCTGCCACTGGACCTGCGTCAGCGTCACTTCGATCGGCACGTCCGGCACGGCCTTGCCGTCGAGCCCTACCGCCACCAGCTCGGTCCTGACGCCGTCGGCCTGCGGGTTGAACAGCGGCAGATTGCGGATGCCGATGTAATAGGGCGCCGGGTGGACGACCACGCTGGCGCGGTTGGCGATGTGCTGCCGCGACACGTCTTCGACGTCACCCTCGAGCGTGTAGGCGTAGGGCCGTCCCGCCGCGGCCTCGGTCCTCAGCGTCAGCGGCAGGCTCCCGGCCGCCGTCAGCGTGCCGTCGTCTGCTCGCATCTCAGCCCGGCCGGCGGCGGTGTCGGTGTCGCTCCAGCCGACGAAGGTCCAGCGCGCCTCGGGAAAGGGCTCGGTAATCGCGGCGGGCGCGGAGAAGACAGGGGACCGGGTGAAGGTCCAGTGCGTGGGCCGTCGGGTCATCGGCGCGCCGAACAGGTAACGGGCGGTGATCACGCCCTGCAACGGGTCGCCGGCGATCGGCGAGGCGCCGTCCAGCGTCACGTCGACGCGGAAGTCGGGGCGCCGGTAGGCCGCGACCAGGAAGCCGGCCGATACGCTCTTCTTCCACTCGGCCGCGTCCTGATCGTCGTCCCGCGGGCGGTCCGGCGTGGCGGCGGCCGGCCTGGCGCGATCGCTCTCGAGGATGGCGCGCACCGAGTAGTTGCCGAGAGAGCCGTCGGCCGGGAGGGTGAAGGTCCACTCGGCCGCGCTCCACGGGTTCACGGTGACGCGGCGTTCGTCGACCACCTTGTCGCGCGCGTCACGTACGGTGATCGCCACGGTCGTGCCCTCGGGCAGCAGGCGCACACCGGAGGGCGCGTTGAGCCGCAGGATGGCCTTGAAGTGGACCTCTTCGCCGGGCCGATAGACACCGCGGTCGGTGAACACTGTGCCGCGCAGCAGCGGGTCTGCCTCGTAGAGATCGAGACGGGCACCGAACTCCCACGGCAGGACGCCGTCGTTCCAGTCGCTGCCGACGTAGGCGACGTCGCCGTCCTTTTCGGCCATCACCAGGAAGGCGAGCCCGAACCAGCGCGCCGGATTCCGCAGGCGGGCGGCTGGCGCCATGGCAATGCCGTCGGCGCCTGTCGTCCCGCTCCACGCCGTGGAGCCGTCGGTCTTGACGATCGAGACGCGCGCGCCAGGCACGGCAGCCGCGGTGTCGAGCCGCGTCACCCAGATCAGGGTGTTCTGGGCACTGTCCTTGACAGTGATGCCGAGGTTGGTGACCTGGACCAGGCTGGCACGAGTGAGCGGCTGCTTGTCGTCTGTGCGTGACGCGGTGGCGCGGGGGATCGGAGTGCCCTCCTGAACTGCCGTCCAGAACAGGCCGCTACCGGAGGCACCGAGCAGGCCCGACAGGTCGAGTCCGTGCGACTGGATCCGGTCCGGCGTGACGCTGAGACGCCTCGGCGTGCCGCTCCCCGGCGGCGCAAGGCGGAAGTGTGCGGCCTGCAGTTCGCGCAGCGTCTGCATCAGCTGAGACGGTTCGATCGGCGCTGCCCACCCGGTGACGTCGAGAAAGTTACGCGCGTGGAATGGCAGCAGCGACCCGCCGCCCTTCTCCCAGACGCCGTGCCCGTCACCAAAGCTGGTGAAGGCGCGCCGATGCCAGTGCTCGACGCGGCCGGCCCACGTGTAGCCGAGCGTCTGGCCGTCGCTCGCCTTGAGGTCCGGCGGCAGCGACAGGATCAGCGTCGAGGCTGGGGCCGGCGCGCTGAAGCCGGCGTCCTCGATCGACAGCCCGGTCGACTCGTCTCCTTCCCACGACTCACGCTCGCGCGGCGCGGCTTTGTCCAGGGCCCGCCCCGGCGCCCCGCCGGTCACGTCGTTGACCTCCAGCGCCGCCGCGAACGCCGTCGCCTTGACCGGGCCTCTGAACCCGACCGGATTGGCGGCGTCGGGATCGCAGGCGGTGGTGCAGTGCAGCGACTCGACGAAGAACGTCGGCTCGACCTGGATGTCGTAGCGCTGTCCGCCGCCCGACACGGCCGACCCGGCGCGGGAGGGCACCTGGCCGTCCGTGGCGATGGTGATCTGGCTGTCGGGCGGGACCGGTGTCGTGAGCCGCAGCACGACCAGATCCGGCGCAGGAGGAAACCGCTTGCGGTCCCAGTCCCGGGCGGGCTCGAAGGCGACCGGCGACTGCGCCGACGCGGCGGCGCGCGCCCGCTGCACCACGGCCTCGAACGCCTGTCGTGCCCCAGGGTCGATCGCGCGCAGGCTCGCCAACGCCCCTTGATCCAGTACCGGCGGCGCAAACGGGTGGGGGGTGAACTGCGCCTGGAGGTGCGGCGCGACGGCGGCCGTTCTGACGGGCTGGTTGAAGCGCAGCGCGACAATCGGCGCGGCGTCGAACCGTCCGCCGGGACGATACCAGTCGGTGGACACCAGGCGCGCCGTCGGCGTCGTGAAGGCGAAGGCGTGCGCCGCCGCCAGCGTCCGGCCGCTCACCGCCGTCGCGGTGGCGTCGATGGTGACGCCGTACCTGCTGGCCAGCGGCAGCCGCCTGGACGGCGTCATGAGGAGGATGGTCGTGCCGGACCAGCGGAACGTCGCGGCGACCGCGGGAGCGATGTGGAAGAACGCCGGCCGCTGCCGCGGCGGGTGAGCGTCCAGGGCGACCATCGGCTCCGAGAACACCACCCGGATCTCGTTGGCCTGCTCGACCGACGCGATCTCGCCCGACGGGCTGGCGCTGACGACCCGCAGCGGAGCGCGTGGCGGCGCCGACCCGCCCTGTGCGGCGGCGGTCGCGGGCCCGGCCAGCAGGAGAACGAACCCGGCAGCGCACGAGGCGAGCTGGACCGGCCGGCTGATCATGTGGGTCGTTCCGAATGATAATCCGGTACGTTTGACACCGGCGAGGCCGTTCTGGCGCACGCCGGCCTCAGCCGAGCACGGACGCGAAGAGGATTGCGTTGACGGCTCGGGTCATGATCATGGTCCAGAAGCCTAGCAGAAGAGCGCTCGCCGCGCGCTCCTCACATCGGCCGAGGCGCGCCCAGACGCAGATCGTACCAATTGACGCGCCGAGTCACGATCATCACTGCTGCCAGCATCGCGAACAAGCCAACCGACCCGGCCAGCAGGGCGTAGTCCTCCAGTCGAAGAAGCAGGTAGAGGTAGCCGTACATCACCGCCGTGGCCGTCCCCATCGCGACACCGCGCCGGGCGCGTGGAGCACCCAGCTCCAGTAATAGGCCAGCAGCAGCACCGACGCGCCCGCCGCAAGCGCGTAGGCGGCGGCGAAGCCGACGTGCTCGGCCAGCGACAGCAGCAGCAGGTAGAAGACGCAGAGCACGAAGCCGACGAACAGATACTGGATGGGATGCACCAGGACCACGCCGGTCATCTCCCACAGGAAGGCGAGCACGAGGGTCAGCACGATGAACAGGACGGCGCACTTCACCGCACGGTCGGCCTGCTGGTAGATGTCGACGGGGCGTATGAGCGACACCCCGAAGGCGGCCGCCGCGGCGCGCTCATGTAGTTCCGCGCGTTTGCCGCCGGCGGCGTCCCACGACGGGCTGAAGCCCCGGCCGAAGTACGGCACCCGCCAGACCGTCTCGAAACCGCCGCTCCCGACCGTTCGCGTTTCCGGCAGCGCCGCGCCGCCGAAGCTGGGGTGCGGCCAGGGCGAACGCAGGCTGACGCTGGTGTCGTTGCCTGACGGAAGCATCTGCAGCGAGCCGGTGCCATTCAACTCCAGCGTGAAGGCGAACGGCAGGACGACCGTGCCGGCCTCGCCGACTGGCGCGGCCGCATGAACACCCGCGTCGTAAAGCGCGACGTCCTCCGCACCGGGAACGAACGGCACCTCGCGACCGTTCCAGTCGAGGGTCATCTGGCGCATCAGGCCGCGCGGGTCCGACACTCCGACACTGACGACGGCCCGCTCCCAGAACACCTGATCCGGCGCCGGAGACAACAGCACGCCAAGATCGGGGCGGCGGAACTGCCCGCGCACCTGCAGCCGGGCTCTATAGACGACGACCTCGAACAGGCTGCGGCGCCTGACTTCCGGCTCGAGGGTCCCGTCCACGAACAGCACCTCGGGCAGCAGGCAGGCCCGCCCGGTCGCTTCCCGCCAGCCGCCGCCGGGCGTCGGCTCCCGGTAGGTGTACGGCACCACTAGGACCGGGCCTCCGATCGTCTGCGCCGCGCCCCAGGTGCGGCTGATCTCGGTCGTGACCTCTGCCTGCCGTGCCGCCCGTTCCCCAACCAGTACGGCGATGAACGGCAGCGGCACCAGCAGGCAGATGAAGATCACGAACATCACGACGAGTCGCGCGGTCACGGACGTCTGCATGCGAGCCTCCTGTCGGGACGCGATATGCGCCGGCCCCTCCAGTAGGCAGTGTCGCCGCGGCGGCGACGCGACCACATCCGGCCCAAAAGAGCGGCGAATTGTGGCGAGAGCGAGGCAGCGTCAGCGCGCGTCGTATCATCGGGGCCACCCTATGTCCCATTCCGGCCGACTCGTCGCCGTCGTCGAGGACGAAGAAACGATTCGCGAAGCCGTCCGCGTCGCCCTGCACCGTGAGGGGCACCGCACCCAGCTATTCGCGGACGGGCTCGAAGCCTGGCAGGCGCTTTCCCTCGCGCTGCCCGATCTCGTGCTCCTCGACATCGGGCTACCGCGGATGGATGGCCTCGAGCTGTGCCGGCGGCTGCGAGCCCGCTCCGAAACGCTGCCGATCATCTTTGTCACCTCGCGCGAGGACGAGTTCGATCGGGTGCTCGGCCTGGAAATCGGCGCCGACGACTATTTGTGCAAACCGTTTTCCATGCGCGAGCTGATGGCCCGAGTGAAGGTGCTTCTGCGCCGGGCGTCGCTGATGACGGCGGGCGCCAGACACGGTGCCGACGAGAGTGAGCAGGCGATCGTCGCCGGCGAGCTGCGCCTCGATCCGGTGCGGCTGCAGGCGACCTGGCGCGATCAGCCGGTGTCGCTGACGGTGACGGAGTTCCTGCTCCTGCGGGCGCTGGCCCGGCGCCCGGGCGCGGTGAAGACGCGCGAACAGCTGATGGACGAGGCCTACGCCGAGCGTGTCACGGTCAGCGATCGGACGATCGACAGCCACGTCAAACGCGTGCGCCGGAAGTTCACAGCGCTCGACCCGGCCTTTGCGGCAATCGAGGGAGTCTACGGCGCCGGCTATCGCTGGCGCGAGACTTCGCCATGAGCGCTTCGTGGCGGATTCGCGGCCTGGCGCGCCCGCGGCTGTCCCGCATCGGCCGGCGGCTCCTCGCCTTCAACCTGCTGGTCCTGTTCCTGCCGGCGGCGGGTCTGTTCTACCTCGACGTCTACGAGCGGCGGCTGCTCGAGACGCAGGAACGCGGCATGGTGCAGCAGGCCCGAATCGTCGCGGCCGCGCTCGGCAGCGCCCCACTCGGCGAATCCGCCGCGGCGCTGATGGAGCGGCTCGGACGCCGCAGCGAGGCACGGCTGCGGGTGTTCGACGCCGGCGGACGGGTGCTCGCCGACTCGGCACGGAGTGCCATCGACTCGGCGCCGGCAGCGGGTGGGTACGCTTCGCAGGCCGCGCCGGTGCGGGGGCGCCTGCTCTACCGGTTCGGGGCCGTCCTCGCCAACATGCGACAGGCCTTGTCGAGCCGCCTGCGCGGAGTTCTAGCGCCCGGGCCGCCACCCGGTACGGCGGCGGCATCCGGCGACGCGACGCCCGAGGCCGTGCGAGCCGCGCTCGCAGGACGCTACGGCGCCACCACGCGCGTGACGCCAGGCCAGCGCTCGCTGACGCTCGATGTCGCCGTGCCCGTCGGTAGCGAACAGGGCACAGCGGGAGCAGTGCTCGTCTCGCAGTCGACCCTGCGGATTCTCGAGGCGCTCTACGAAGTCCGGCTCCGCACTTTCGAAATCATCATCGCGTCGGCTGGGGCCGCTGCGCTGCTGACGCTGGCGATGACCGCGACGATCGTCCGGCCGCTTCTCCGCCTGCGCCAGGCCGCGACGGCTGCGGTGGATCGGCACGACACGCTGGCCGAGCGTTTCGGCCGGGTGGACCGGCGGGACGAGATCGGTGACCTGGCGCGCGCGCTGGAGGCGCTGACGCGACGACTGCATGCCCAGATCCGCCTGCTCGAATCGTTTGCCGCCGACGTCTCGCACGAGTTCCGCAACCCGCTGGCTTCGATCCGAGCGGCGGCCGAAACGGTCGCGGAGCTGGACGACCCGGCCGAGCGGAAACGGTTCCTGGCGTTGCTCGTCCGGGACGTCGACCGCCTCGAACGCCTGGTCTCCGGCGTGCGCGAACTGGTGAGGGTGGACGCCCTTATCGCGCACGAACCGGCCGAGCCCGTCGACATCGTCGCGGTGGTGCGAGAGGTCGCTGAAGGGCTGCGGCTGACCAGCGGACAGGCGGTTCAGGTACGCTCCGACGCGCCGGTCCTGGCCACCGGCTCACCGGAGCGTCTGGTTCAGGTGTTCGAAAACAT
>JAYTEJ010000296.1:0-9036 GCA_043735365.1 Acidobacteriota bacterium | reverse complement strand
GCGGTCGGCCACGAAAATGAAGAACGGGCGTCCGCCGAAGCTGACGCGGGGGAACCCCTCCAGCCGCATCCGCGCCGGTGCCGCGAACCCGGCGTCGATGCGGGCCGACAGCTTCGTCTGTCCGGCGCGCCCGGACAGACGGATGGACGCGCTCAGCTGCCTGACGGCGGCGCATTCCGTGGTCGCCTCGGTGTAGGCGCTGGTGAAGTCCGGCAGCGGGGTGCCGGTCCCGGAGGGCAGGGCAATGCGAGGTGAGCGGCCGCAGCCCGCGGCCAGCAGCGCGGCGCCGACGAGCGCCGGCCACGCACGCGGCCATGCTCCGCGCGCGGTCACGCGTCAGCGCTCCACACGTGCGCGCGCGTCCAGCATCTTCTTCTGCACCACGCCGCGATCGATGGTGTCGCCGGCGCCGGCGAGGGCGCGCTCCCAGGCGGCGGCGGCGTCGCCAAAGCGCTGCTGCTTGAAGCGCAGGTCGCCCAGATGGTCGAGGATCACCGAGTTGGCGGGCATGCCCGCCACCGCTTCGCTCAACGGGCGCTCGGCCAGTTCCAGCCGCCCCTGCCGGTAATAGGCCCAGCCGAGGCTGTCGAGAAACGAGGGATTGCCGGGCTCGATCTTGAGCGCCCGCTGCAACAGCTCGACGGCTTCATCCAACTGCTCCCCTCTCTCGGCGAGCATGTAGCCGAGGGAGTTGAGGACGTTGGCGTCGAGCGGATCCCTGGCCAGCCGGTCGCGCAGCGCCCGCTCGGCGTCCGCCGCGCGTCCCGCCTTCTCGAGCAGGCCGGCGTACTCGATTGCCAGCGAGCTGTTGTCGGGGGCGCGTTTGATCAGGTCTTCGAAGGCGGCAATGGCCTCGGGCATGCGGCCGCGATCCTGGAGCAGCTGGGCCTCGAGATAGAACGCGCGGGTGTCGTTCGGGAACGCGGCCCTGAGCTTCTGCGCGGTGGCGGCGGCGCCGTCGCCGTCCTTCAGCAGCCGCTGCGACTGCGCCAGCATGTAGAGGAGGCCGGCATCCGGGGCGGCCTTTCTGGCGATCGCGGCGCGCAGCAGCTCGCGCGCCTCGGCCGGCTTGCCGGCATTGATCATCGCCGCGGCCTGCCGGCCGCCGACCTCGGCGCGGGAGTTCGCCGCCTGGGCGCGGGCGTAGGCATCGGCCGCGTCCTGGAAGCGGCGCTGCCCTTCATAGAGCTCCGCCAGGCGCATCTGCCCGCGGAAGTAGTCGGGGTTCTCCTCGAGCGACGCCTCGAGCGTGCGGATCGCCTCGTCGGTGTCGCCGGCCCCTTCGAGCGCGGACGAGAGCAGCATCGCCGCCTCGGGATAGCCGGGCTGCCCCTCGACCACACGCCGGAGGCTGAACACCGCCTTGCCCATCTCGCCGGACTGCAGGTACAGCCGCCCGAGCATCAGCTCGAGGTTGAGGTCGATGCCGGCGTCGCGCCGGCTCTTCTCGAGCGCGGCCAGCGCCTTCTGGCGGTACTGCGATGGGTCGTCGCCCGGGCGCAGCGGCTGGCGCTCGTCGCTGAGCGCCGCGTACACCGATCCGAGGATCCGGTTGGCCTCCCGATTGTCGGGGTCGCGCTCGAGCGCCCCCTCCGCGGTCTCGAGCGCCTCGCGGGCGCGGTCCTGCCGGGCGTAGAGGCCGGCGAGCTCCGCCCTGACCTCCGCGGAATCAGGCGCCAGCTCGATCGCTTTCTGGAGCGCCGCGATCGCCTCATCCAGTTTCCGGGCGCTCTCCAGGTGCCGCGCCAGCAAAAAGTAGTACCCGGCCGAGTCGGCCGGCGCCGATCGCTCGATCTGCACCGGGGCCGCCTCCGGCGCGGCCGCAAGCGCGGCGACCATCAGAAGCACGCAAAAGGACCGCATCTTGCTGACTATAATGACGGCAGCAGACCCCGGACGCAAACCCGGGTGATATAGTCCGGTCGCCAAGGAAGGAACGACTTCATGCCCGTCGACCCGGAACTGCTCGAAATTCTTGCGTGCCCGAACTGCAAGACGAAGGTCACGCTCGTCAAGAACGGCACCGCCCTCAAGTGCGCGCAGTGCCGGCGTGTGTACCCGATCAAGGACGACATCCCCGTCATGCTGCTCGACGAGGCGGTGGTGGAGGACTGATCGGCCCGGCGGCTCGCCGCGACCGCCTGCTGCGCCCGTGAACATCCTCCTCATCCGCCTGCGTCTGATTGGGGATGTCGTGTTCACGACGCCGATCCCGCGGGCGCTGAAGCGTGCGTTTCCGGCGTCGCGCCTGGCGTACCTGGTCGAGCCCGCGGCCGCCCCCGTCGTCTCGGGCAATCCGCACATCGACGAGGTCATCGTGGCGCCGCGGCCGGCGGGGCTGACGCGCGTGCTTGTCGATCTCGCGCTGGCGCGCCGGCTCCGCCGGCAGCGCTACGATCTGGTCATTGACCTGCACGGCGGACCGCGCAGCGCCTGGCTGGCGCTGGCGACCGGCGCGCCGCAGCGGATCGGGTACGTGGTCCAGGGACGGACGTGGATGTACACGCGCTCGGTGCCGCGGCCGAGGGCGCTCCGGGCGCGGCACTCGGTCGTCAACCAGTGGGACCTGCTGGAGGTGATTGAGGGCTGGCCGGGGACGGTGCCCGATCCAGGGCGCGACGCGGTCGCGATGAGCGCGGACCCGCGGGCGGAGGCACGGATCGCGGCGCGGCTGGCGCGCGCCGGCGTCGGCCCCGCCGACGAGCTGATCGTGGCGCACGTCAGCGCCGGGAACCCGTTCCGCCGCTGGCCCGAAGCGGCGTTCGTGACGCTCGTCACCGGCCTGGCGGGCGCCTCCCCGGCGCGGCGCATCGTCCTCAGCTCGGGGCCGTCCGACCGGGAGGCGGCCGGGCGGATCGCCGCGGCAGCGAAGCAGGCACTCGGCGCCGCGGCCGCGCGCGTCGTCGATTTCGGGGAATTCGACCTCGCGGAGCTGCGGGCCCTGGTGGTGCGCAGCCGGCTGTTCGTCGGCGGGGACACCGGCCCGCTGCACATCGCGGCGACGACCGGGACGCCGATTGTGGGAATCTATGGACCGACAGAGTCGGCGCGGTCGGCGCCGTGGCGGGATCGACGGTTCCCGACCGAGGCGGTCGAAGTGGCCGGCCTGCCGTGCAGGCCGTGCGATCAGCGGATTTGTGAGCCTGGCGATTTTCGATGTCTGACTACGTTGAGGCCGGAAGACGTCCTTTCGGCGGCGGAACGCGCGATGACCTCCGGCGCGTGATGCCGATCGTCCGCGCCTCCGATGAGCCGCACGGCCTGGAGCGGGCGGCGTACTACGCGCTGCTGGCGTTCGCGGCGGCGCTGCCGTTCTCGATCTTCGTCGCCGAGACGCTGCTGACGGTCACCGGGGTGCTGTGGCTGTGGCTGGTGATCCGGAGCCGCGAAGCGGTGGACGTGCCGCGGATGTTCTGGCCGCTGGCCGCCTACGCCGGGGCGACGCTGATTTCCGCGATCTTCTCCATCGACCCCCGCGTCAGCCTGATCGACTGCAAGCAGCTGCTGCTGTTCTCCATCGTCCCGGTCTCCTACCGCCTGCTGTCGGGGCGCCGGGCACTGACGGTCATCGACGTGGTCATCACCACCGGAGCGATCAGCGCGGTGATCGGCCTGGTGCAGTTCGGCATCCTCAAATCCGATCATCTCGGGCAACGGCCGCAGGGCTCGCTCGGGATGTACATGACCTACTCCGGGCAGCTGATGCTGATTGCCTGCACCGCGGCGGCGCGGGTGCTGTTCCGCAACAGCGACCGCACCTGGGCGGCACTGGTGATGCCGGCGCTGGTGGCGGCGCTGGCCGTCACCCTCAGCCGCAACGCCTGGGTCGGCGCCTGCGCCGGCATCGGGGTTCTGCTGCTGGTCCGCGACTTCCGGCTGATCGGCCTGCTCCCGGTCGCGGCGGCGCTGTTCGTGGCGATTGCCCCCGCGCCGCTCGCCGATCGCTTCTACTCCAGCTTCCATCTGAACAGCATCGGCCGCGCCAGCGCCACCACCGAAGCGAGCCTGCAGTCGAACCGCGACCGCATGGCGATGATCCGATCCGGCCTCCGCATCATCAAGGACGATCCGCTCACCGGGGTCGGCCCCGACATGGTGATCCAGGTCTACCCCCACTACCGCGACGCCGAAGCCGTCAAGCAGCTCAACCCCCACCTGCACAACGTGCCGCTGCAGATCGCGGCGGAGCGCGGCCTGCCGGCGCTGGCCGTCTGGCTCTGGTTCATCGTCATTCTGGTCGTCGACTTCGTGCGGATGCGCCGCAGCAGCGTGCTGCCGTCGATCGCGATGGCGGGACTGGCCTCGGTGGTCGCGATGGTCGCCGCCGGGATGTTCGAGTACAACTTCGGCGACTCCGAGTTCCTGATGCTGTTTCTCCTGCTGGTGTCGCTGCCCTACGCTGCCAGCCGCCTCCCCGGTGGCGGCGCCGGCGGCGGCCTCGATCCTTCCTCGCACCCGCCCGCATGACGCCTCCGCCGGATCTCGTCTCGCGCCTCGCCGGCCGCGTCGTGCTGATTGTCGGCGACCTGATGCTCGATCACTTCGTGGTCGGCCGCGTCGAGCGGATTTCGCCCGAGGCTCCGGTGCCGGTGGTGCAGTTCGATCGCGAGGACTACCGGCTTGGCGGCGCCGCCAACGTCGCCCACAACGTCGCCGCGCTCGGGGGCCGGGTGGAGATGGTCGGCGTCGCCGGCGACGACGCCGACGGCGCCAGGCTGCGCGGGGCGCTCGAAAGTCTGGGGGTCGGGACCTCCGGCGTGGTCACCGACGCGGCGCGGCGGACGACGCGGAAGCTGCGCGTCGTGACGCAGCGGAACCAGCAGGTGGCGCGCGTCGATTACGAGGACGATCGCGAGATTGAGGGGGCGGTGGAAACGGCGGTGGTCGGCCGCATCGAGGCGCTGGCCGCGGCCGCCGGGGCCATCCTGGTCTCCGATTATCTGAAGGGCGTGGTCTCGCGCAGCGTCGCGGCCGCCGCCATTGCCGCCGCCGGACGGCGCGGCATTCCGGTGCTGGTCGATCCCAAGGTGCCGCACATCGGCTATTACCGCGGCGCGTCGCTGGTCACTCCGAACCATCACGAAGCGGAGGCGGTCACCCACCTGCGGATCCGCACCAGCGGCGAGGCGATCGCCGCGGCGCGCCGCTTCCGTGAACTGGCGGGCTGCGACGCGGTGTTGCTGACGCGAGGGGAACAGGGCATGACGCTGCACGCGCCCGAAGGGGACGCCGAGCTCGAGGCCGAGGCGCGGGAGGTCTCGGACGTGACCGGGGCCGGGGATACCGTCATCGCGACGATGACCCTGGCGCTCGCGGCGGGCGCTTCCCTGGTCGATGCGGCCCGCCTGGCCAACCGCGCGGCCGGGCTGGTGGTGGGCAAGTTCGGCCCGGCGACCGTGACCCCGCAGGAACTCGGCTGAACGCCGGATCCGCACTGCCGGTCTAGTCGCAGCGGTTGGTGATCAGCAGCACTTCAGGCAGCGGCTCGCGCGCCAGCACCGCTTTCAGCTTGACGTTGACGGTGGACTCGCGCTCGAGCACGCAGGTCTCGACGCCGATGTCGGGCCGCAGGGCGGCGTAGTCGCCGGCGTTGAGCACCGCAAACACCCGGTGGTCCTGCCGTAGCGTCCGCAGGAACACCTCCCGATCGAAGAGCACGTCGATGTGGCGCCGCAGGTAGAACACCATGCTCGGCAGCGCGACGTCGTAATGGACGACGACGTCCCCCGGGGCGAGCCGCTGCTGGATGACCGCGCTCAGTTTCGGCACCGGCTTGTAATGCTCGAAGCTCGGCAGCACCTCGACGACGAACACCCAGTTCAGGGTGGCCAGCGCCAGGACGATCGTCAGCAGCGCCGCGCGCGGCTTCCGCGCCACCGCCAGCCCGAGCGCCGTCAGGCCGCCCGCCGCCGCCGCCAGCCCTACGATTCTCGCTCCCGCGACCGCGTAGACCGTGCCCGCCGCGTGGAAGATGTAGACCGTGCCGAGACCGGCGACCGCCAGCAGCAGCCCGATGACCGCCGCCGTCAGGCCGAGCGCCACCGGCCGGGCCGGGGTGCCATCCTGCCGCGACCGTGCGATCAGCAGCCCGGTGAGGGCCGCCACGACCGGCACGATCGGAAAGATGTAGAGGTCCTGTTTGGCGGCTGAGAACGAGAAGAACGCCACGATCACCAGGATCCACAGCCACATCAGCGTGCGCACGCGCGCGGCGAGCAGCGCCTCGCTCGAGTGCACGCCCGGCGGCCGCAGCCGCCTGCGGTCCGCCAACCACAGCGCCGCCGCCCCGAACAGGCCCAGCGACCAGGGAAACGAATCGCTCAACACGACCGGCAGGTAGAAGAACAACCCGCGGCGCGTTTCCACGCCGACGCCCTCGGTGTAGCGCGCCACGTTCTCGCCGACGAAGAACGAGGTGATGTAGGTCCATCCATAGCGGTGGTAGAGCGCCGCGTACCACGGCACGACGATCGCCAGGACGACGAGGACGCCGGCGGGAATCATCATCTCGCGCACCCGCCGCAGCTCGCCGTGGACGACGAGATAGATCCCGAACGCCAGCCCCGGCAGCGCCGCCGCGACCGGCCCCTTGGTCAGCACCCCGAGGCCGACCGAGGCGTACATCAGCAGCAGGAACAGCCGCCGCCGCGCGGGATAGCGCTCGGCGAGCGCGAAGAACAGCAGCGTGCCCGCCATGAACATCGAGATGTAGATGTCGATGAAGATCCGTCGCCCGAACATCAGCAGGCGCGGATCGACAGCCAGGCCCGCGGCGGCCCACAGCCCCGCCTCGAGCGCGGTTGCCCGGCCGCCCGCGTGCCCGGCGGGGGGCTCGGATCCACTCCGCGCCAGCACGAACGCGGTCAGCAGCATCGCCACCGCGCCAAGCGCAATCGGGATCCGCTGGACGCCGGGCGACACCCCGAACACCCGATAGAAGCCGGCGACGATCCAGTAGCTCAGGACCGGTTTGTTGAAGCGCGGCAGGTAGTTGAAGGTCGGGCCGATGAGGTCGCCACGCTCCATCATCTCGCGCGGCGTCTCGACGTAGAAGGCCTCGTTGGCGTCCCAGATGGACGAGCCGTTCAGGTCGACGAAGTACGGGCACACCGCGGCGCACAGCAGCGCCACGAGCACGAGGCGGCGGGGCGAGAGGGCAGTCACGAGCGCGTCACGGCTGACTGTGGTGCTGACATCAGTGGCGGAAATGGCGCCGGCCGGTGAAGACCATGGCGAGACCCTGTTCATCGGCGGCGGCGATGACTTCGGCATCGCGCACCGAGCCGCCCGGCTGGACGACGGCGGTGGCGCCGGCCGCGGCCACGGCGTCGAGGCCGTCGCGGAACGGAAAAAACGCGTCCGACGCGGCGACGCTGGCCTCGAGCGTTCCGCCGGCCTTCATCACGGCCACCTTGACGGCATCGACGCGGCTCATCTGCCCGGCGCCGATCGCCAGGGTGCGGTCGGCGGCGGTGAAAATCACGGCATTGGACTTGACGTGCGCGCACACCCGCCATGCGAAGCGCAGCGCCACCCACTCCTCCGCCGTCGGCTGGCGTTGGCTCACCACCCGCGGCATCTCCCCCGCGGGCCACGGCTCGCGCGCCTCGACGACGCGATCGGACTCCTGCATCAGCACCCCGCCGAGGAACGAGCGCACGTCCTGGGGCGGCGCCTCCCCCGGCTGTCCGGCGGCGGCGGCAAAATCCGCGGTCACGACGCGGAGGTTCTGCTTCGCCGCGAGCAGGCCGCGTGCCTCCTCGTCGATCCCCGGGGCGATGACCGCCTCGATGAACGTCGAGGTCAGCGCCCGCGCGGTGGCGGCGTCGATTGGGCGGTTCAGCCCGACGATCCCGCCGAAGGCGGAGAGTGAATCCGCCTCGCGGGCCAGGACGTAGGCCTGGTCGACCGCTTCCCCGGTGGCGACGCCGCAGGGGTTCGTGTGCTTGATGACGACGGCCGCCGGTTCGGTGAACTCCAGCGCGATCCGCATCGCGGCGTCGAGGTCGAGCAGGTTGGTGTACGACAGCTCCTTGCCCTGGTGGACCTCCCACGGGCGTCGTGAGGCGCCCGGCGGCAGCGCCCAGGCGGCGCGCTGGTGCGGGTTCTCGCCGTAGCGGAGGTCCCTGGGCTTCGCAGGGGGCGCCGCGGCTGGCGCCGCGGGCGCGGTCCGCGCCATGCCGCGCGGCGTCGCCGCCGCATGCGCCATGGTCATCGCAATCATGCCGTCGTACTGCCCGGTGTGGAGGAACGCCTTCTTCATCAGGCCGAACCTGAACTCCAGCGACGGGCCGCCGTCCCGGGCGAGCTCGTCGAGCACCCGGGTGTAGTCCTGCGGGTGGGTGACGACCAGCACGTCCCGGAAGTTCTTCGCCGCCGCCCGCAGCAGGCTCGGCCCGCCGATGTCGATCTCTTCCACCAGGCCGTCGAAGCTGGTGTCGGGATTGTCGGCGGCCTGGCCGAAGGGATACAGGTTCACCACCACGAGATCGATCGGCTGAATGCCGTGGGCGGCGATGCCGGCGAGATCGTCGGGCCGGTCGCGGCGGGCGAGGATGCCGGCGAAGATGGCCGGATGCAGGGTCTTGACGCGGCCGTCCATCATCTCGGGAAACGCGGTGACGTCGGAGACGCTGGTGACCGGCACGCCGGCCCCGGCGATGGCGCGGGCGGTGCCGCCCGTCGAGATGAGCTCGACGCCAAGGCGGTGCAGCCCTCCGGCGAGGGCCGCCAGGCCGGTCTTGTCGGAAACACTCAGAATCGCACGCATATCTTTCGATTTTCTTGACAGGCCCGAGCGGGGGCCGCTACTATGGCGCCGGCTCCGGGAATCCGGAGTCGTACGCCGAGGCCGCGGGCTCGCGGTCTTTTTTTATGCCTGAACCTCTCCGTCCTGCGGGCGAAGGGTCACCGGGCTAGGGTCACGTCGGCGCATGTGCGCCGCGACATTGCAAGGCAGGAAAAGTACGATGCGCATCACAGGCAAGGTCAAGTGGTTCAACAACGCCAAGGGTTACGGATTCATCGAACGCGAAG
>JAYTEJ010000295.1:0-1700 GCA_043735365.1 Acidobacteriota bacterium | reverse complement strand
CCTGAATGCTCTGTCCCCGCCGGAAGCCTACCCCGTTCGGCCGGCCGACTCAACGCTCACTTTCGCCGCGGCGCCAGCCAGGCCTGGCGAAAGGCGCGCTGGGCGGGGCTCGGCTGCAGGCCGGTGGACTCGAGCGTCGCCACGTCCACCGCGGGATCCTCGGCGACGGCAATCGTCGCCTGGACCACGGTGCCGTGGCGCTGGAGGGTGACCGCCAGGCGGTCGCCCGGACGATGGGCCGAGACGGCCGCCTGCCAGTCCTGAAGGGTCGTCACCGGCGCGCCGTCGGCGGCGGTGATGACGTCCCCCTCGTCGAGGCCGGCGGCAAACGCCGGCGAGCCCCAGGGCACCAGGTCCGGGACGGCGAGGCCGGCAGCGGAGGTCGGGGGCGGCGGTGGAGCGCTCGAGCGCCGCGGCCGGCGCGACACGACGCCGACGCCGTCGAGGAGCCCGACCCACGGCGTACCGGGGTGGCGCTTGCGGAGGACAAGGCCGGCGCGGGCGAAGAGCCGCGCGTAATCGGGCGCCTGGCGCCCCTCGATGTAGCGGCCGAAGAAATCGTCGGCGAACTCCCGGCTGCCGGAGACCTCCGCGAGCCGATCGCGCGCGTCCTGCAGGGTATAGGGCTTCGCCACCAGGCCGGGCGCGGGCCCGCCGGGCTTGCCGTGCGCGAGCCACATCGCGCGCATGAAATCGTCCAGCGTGACCCGGTTGTCGGAGCGATCCCGGAGGCTGAAGTCGAGCGCCGCGGCAATCGCCGCCCCATAGGTGTAATACGAGATGAAGGTGTTCGAGAAGTTGGTCTCGTCGATGGCGGTCGCGGCGTCGGTGAAGGCGGCCATCTGGCTCATCTCGACCGGCGAGTGGAAGGCGCGCCCCGGCGCCAGGAGGATCTCGGCGGCGCTCGAGAGCAGGCCGGGCCCCTCCTCGCCGGGCTGCAGCCCCGCCCTGGCGAGAATCAGCGGCCCGTAATAACTGGTGAAGCCTTCTGCGAGCCACAACTCGCCGGAGATGTTGGCTTGCTCGAAGTCGAAGGGCTCGAGCGTCCTGGGGCGGATGCGCTCGACGTTCCAGCCATGGAAGAACTCGTGGGCGACGGTGCCGAGGGCGGCGCGGACGGCCTGCGGCGTCCGGAACGACGTCGCCGACGAGACCACGGTGCTGTTGCGGTGCTCCATGCCGTCGCCGCCGCCCCAGGGCAGGTAGTCCCCGAGAAACGTGTAGGTGCCGGTGTCGTAGGCTGGGAACTCGCCGAACACAGCCGCCGCTTCGTTGACGATGCGCTCGACGCCGGCGGCGTATTCGTCGGCGGCGGCACTGTCGCCGTCGGAATGGAGCGCGGTGCGGATGGTGAAGGTCCGTCCGTCCGGGTTGTGCACGGAAAAGGAGCGCAGCGCGTAGTCGCTGAGCTCCACCGGGCTGTCCATCAGGTACTGGAAGTTGGGCGCGGTGAAGGTCCACGGATCGCTGGTCGTGAACAGCTGCGTCGCCGGCTGCCAGCGCGAGCCGGGCGGCGGATCGAACGAGAGGCTGGCGGCGCGCGCCTCGAAGCCGCGGGCCCACATCAGCGCCGCCGGCATGTTGATGTGGGCGTGGGAGGCGTCGATCGCCAGGTAGGTGCCGTCGACGCGGTTGCCGAAGACCTTGTAGACAATCCGCACCGTCCCGTCGTGGCCGGCGATGTCCCACTGATAGGGATT
>JAYTEJ010000294.1:0-3464 GCA_043735365.1 Acidobacteriota bacterium | reverse complement strand
CACCGTCGTGACGCCTCCGTGGACGTCCGTGTCATCCCTGTTGTCCGTGTTCCTGGGAGCAATCGATCAGGCAAGCGTTACGAGGCAGGCGTGCCTCCGTGAGACCTCCGTGGACATCCGCGTCGTCCGTGCAGTCCGCAGCCGGAGGGGCATCGGTCCCCGTGAGGCAAGATTTCTGACACCACCGTCGTGACGCCTCCGTGGACGTCCGTGTCATCCGTGGCCATCCGCGGCCTGACACGAGCCGTCGTGAGTCCTCCGCGGCCCTCAGTGGACCATTTTCGGATCAATCCGGTCGCGCAGGCCGTCGCCGAGGAAATTGAAGCCGAGGACCAGCAGCGCAATCGCCAGGCCGGGGAAGAGCGTCAGGTGCGGCGCGTCGAACAGATGCGCACGGCCGGCGTCAAGCATCGTCCCCCAGCTCGGCGTCGGCGGCTGCACGCCGAGGCCGAGGAAGCTGAGGGCGGCTTCGGCGATGATTGCGCCGGCCATGCCGAGCGTCGCCTGGACGACGACGGCCGGAAACGCGGTCGGCAGGATGTGGCGAAAGACAATGCGGGGGCTGCCGGCGCCGGAGGCGCGGGCCGCCTGGACGAACTCGAACTCCCGGGCGCGGAGCGCCTGGCCGCGGACAAGGCGGGCGTAGCCGACCCAGCCGATCACCGACAGTGCCAGGACGACGTTGGTCAGGCTGGGGCCGAGGACCGCCACCAGCGCAATCGCCAGCAGGATGCCGGGAAAGGCCATCAACACATCGATCACCCGGCTGATGACGTCGTCCACGCGTCCGCCGAAGTAGCCGGCAATCGACCCGAAGAACATGCCGACGGTGGAGGAGACCGAGACCACCGCGATGCCGACCAGCAGCGAGATGCGCGCCCCCGCCATCAGGCGGGCAAGGATGTCGCGGCCGAGCTCGTCGAGCCCGAGCGGGTGCGCCCGGCTCGGCGCCTCGAGCCGGCGCGAGAGCTCCTGCGCCGACGGATCGTAGGGGGAGAGCACCGGACCGGCGAGGGCCGCGACTACCGCGAGGAAGACGATGAAGAGGCCGACGCGTACCATCAGTCGTACCGGATCCGCGGGTCGAGCAGGCCGTAGGTGAGATCGGTGAGCAGGTTCATGGCCACGTAGGTGACCGAGATGAAGAGAATGCAGCCCTGGACCAGCGGATAGTCGCGGAAGTTGATGGCCTGGATCAGCAGCCGGCCGATGCCCGGCCACGCGAAGATTGTCTCGGTGATGATCGTGCCGGTCAGCACCGCGCCGAATTGCAGGCCGATAATGGTGACGATCGGGATCAGGCTATTGCGGAAGGCGTGGACGACCACGGCGCGGGTGCCGGAGAAGCCGCGGGCGCGCGCCGAGAGCACGTAGAGCTCGCGCAGCTCCTCGAGCAGGCTGGCCCTGGTCATGCGGGCGAGGACGGCCGCAAGCGCCGCGCCCAGCGTGACCGCGGGCAGGATCAGGTGGCTGAGACCGCCGATGCCCGAGACCGGCAGCCACCCCAGGCGGACCGCGAAGAGGATCGCCAGCAGCGGCCCGAGCCAGAAATTGGGCATGCAGATGCCGACCAGCGCCAGCGTCATCGCCGCGTAATCGACGACCGTGCCGCGATAGACCGCCGCGACAATGCCGAGCGGGATCGCGATCGCCATCGCCACGAACATCGCCGCCAGCGCCAGCGCCGCGGTGTTGGGGAACTTCTCGCGGATCTGCACGGTCACCGGGGTGTTGTAGCGGAACGACGTGCCGAGGTCGCCGTGCGCGATGCCGGCAAGGAATGATTTGTACTGCGAGAGCAGCGGCCGATCCAGGCCGAGGGTGTGCTGCAGCTTGACGACCTCTTCGTGCGGCGCGCCGTCGCCGAGCATGGCCTGCGCGGGATCGCCCGGGACGAGATGAATCAGCGCGAACACCAGCGTCGCGACGCCGAGCAGCACGGGCACGGTGAGCAGCAGCCGGCGGAGCAGATAACGCAGCATGGGACCTCGCAGAGAATACCGCGGAAACGGAGTGCGCGTGCCCGGCGCGCGGGCTATTGACGGGGCAGGCGCCAGGATTTACGAAAGCCGGCCGCTAGCGGCTGCGCCGCGGCTCGGAGGTGCCGGCGAGCGAGCGGTAGTCCACCAGCGCCCGGCGCGCCACCTCGGGATGGCCGGTGCGTTCGGCCGCGGCCGCCAGGTAATAGAAGGCCATCGGATCGACAGGCAGCTTGGCCGCCGCCTGCTGCAGCACCCGCTCGGCCCGCGCCGTCTCCTTGGAAAGCAGCAGCGCCTGGCCCAGCAGGGTGAGAGTCTCGCTGCTGTCGTCCGTGTGCGCGGCGGCCTGCAGCGCGTCGATGGCCTTGAGCAGATCGAGGCGATCCGGCGTCTGCGTCTTCTCCAGCCAGACCCGCCCGAGCGCGGCGTAGGTGGAGGCGTGATCGGGATAGCGCTCGGCGGCGCGCGCCAGAATCGAAACGGCACGATCGAACTGTCCGGCACTCGCGCACGCCAGCCCGAGGGCGACCTGACGCGGCGCCCCGGGATCGAGCTCCGCGAGCGCCTCGAGCTGGCCGAGCGCCTCCTCGCGCCGCCCGATTTTGGAGTAGAGATCGGCCAGCTCCTCGCGCGCCGGCAGCATCGACGGGCCAATCCGCACCGCCGTCTCCAGCGCTCCAAGCGCCTGGCGCGGCCGCAGCGCATCGCGATAACACAGCCCCAGCAGGTAGAACCCGGCGCCGAAGCGATCGTCAATCGCCACCGCCTGCTCCAGCGCCCGGATCGCGGCCGGCACCCGGCCGGCGCTGTACTGCGCCAGCCCCAGCTTGTAGAGCATGCGCGGGGAGCGGTCGTCGAGCGCGATGTAGGCCTGATACCGCTCCGCGGCGCGATCGTAGCGCCGCAGCGCATAGCTGATGTCGCCGATCAACTCCAGCGGCCGGGTTGCCAGCGGATCGAGCTCGGCGGCGTGGCGCAGGTCGCGCATCGCGGCATCGGCCGCCGGGTCGAGCTCGCCGGTCTGCAGCGGATCGCGGGCGGATGCGTCCAGGCTGTGGCGGCGGCTGTAGGCTTCGCCGCGCTTGAGATACCCCAGCATGGCGTCGGGCCGGAGGGCAATGGCGCCGCTGAAGGCCTCGACCGCCGCAAAGGTGTCGTCGCGCGCCAGCGCCCCCTCGCCGTGGTCGATGAACTGCCGGTACTCGCGCTCGCGGTGGGAGGCGGTCCACCCCCAGGCCCCGCCGACGCAGAGCGCCACGATCACCGTGACCACCAGGGCTCGCTTCACCGACGCCATGCTACCGCGATCCGGGGCCCCCTGGCCCCCCCGGGAACTTCCGGCCTGGAACGGGTTCTAAGGGGTATAGCGGGGAGGGAACACGGAGCTCCGGGGGGTGCTACCATGGCGGAAGGACTGACTGTGAAGCCCGTTCCCTCCATCACCTGGACGGACGTCGGCGGCCACGAGGCCGCGCTCATCCGCCG
>JAYTEJ010000293.1:0-9962 GCA_043735365.1 Acidobacteriota bacterium | reverse complement strand
GCGTCACTCCCGAAGCGCCGTGGCCGCGGATGTCGTAGCGCAGCAGGCGGAAGTGCGGCGCCAGGTCGGCGACCTGCGCGTCCCACATGCCGTGGTCCTGGCCGAGGGAATGCGACAGCATCAGGACCGGATTATCGTCGGCCCCCTGCAGCCGGTAGAAGCACGTGGTATCGCGAAGGGTGAGGAGTGGCATGTTCGCTCCGGCGGTCAGGCATCCGCGAGCAGGCGCCGCCGCAGTGTCTCGGCGACACCGAGATAGGCGTCGGGATGATCGAGCGACGACAGCTCGTCCGCCGTTACGGCAGCGGCGACGCGCGGGTCATCGCCGAGAGCGGCTGAGAGTGTACGACCGGTCCGCGCCGACTGCAGCGCCGCGCCGGAGACGAGCGCTCGTGCCGGGTCGCGCCCGAGGGCGCGGGTCAGCAGCAGGACGGCGCGCTCGGCCAGCACCGTTCCGCGCGTCGCCTTGAGGTTGGCGGCCATGCGGGCGGCATCGACCTGGAGCGCCGCCACGGTTGCGGCCAGCGCGGCGAGCGCCGCGCCGGTCGCCTGCAGCAGCGCCGCGACGGTGGCCAGCTCCGCCTGTCCGCCGCCGAGCCCGCGTTCGTGCTGCTGGACCATGCCCGACAGG
The DNA here is from genome assembly GCA_043735365.1 of Acidobacteriota bacterium. Classification (GTDB taxonomy): domain Bacteria; phylum Acidobacteriota; class Vicinamibacteria; order Vicinamibacterales; family 2-12-FULL-66-21; genus JALZOC01. The sequence goes on along the minus strand of JAYTEJ010000293.1, from coordinate 9,331 downwards.
AACGCCGCCACCAGGGCCGGGACGCGGGTGGCCGCGGCGAGCGCGACCGCGCAGCCCGCCGGGTTGCGCTTCTGCGGCATGCTCGACGATCCCCCGCCGGGCTCGGAGACCTCGCCGACTTCCCGCTGCATCAGCAGGGCAATGTCGGTGGCGATCTTGCCGAGCGTGCCGGTGTAAATCCCGCACGCCGCGACCAGCGCCGCCAGCCGATCGCGGTGCGCGTGCCACGGGGCATCCGGCACCGGCAGCCCGAGCTCGCGCCCGAGCTCCGCGGAGACGTCGAGGCCGCGCCCTCCAAGCGCCGCGAGCGTCCCGGAGGCGCCGCCGAACTCCAGGACCAGGGCCTCGTCGAACGACGCCTCGACGCGCGTCCAGCCCCGGGCGCAGGCCGCGTACCACGCCGCCGCCTTGAGGCCGAAGGTCACCGGGGTCGCCGGCTGCAGCAGCGTTCGTCCGATCATCGTGCTGGCCGCGTGCCGGTTCGACAACGACCGCAGCGCCGCCAGCATCCGTCTGTGATCGGCCTGCAGGAGGGCGCGCACCCGCGCCAGCAGCAGCACCATCGCGGTGTCGGTGGCGTCCTGGCTGGTCGCCCCCCAGTGCACGTAGCTCGCGCTCGCGGCATCGCGGCGCTCGACCAGTGCCGTCAACTGCTCGAGAAAGGCGACCGCCATGGTGCCGCTCGCCGGTGCGGCGAGCGCGATCGCGGCGCTGTCGAAGGCGTCGGGGTCCACGGCCGCGATGTGCTCCGCGGCATCGGCCGGGATGATCCCCAGCCGCGACTGCGCGCGGGCCAGCCCGACTTCGAACTGCAGCATCGCCGCCAGCAAGCTGCGATCGCTGAAGACGTCCGCAAGCGGGCCGGTGGTGCCGAGGCTGTCGATGAGCCGGATGGTCATGGGATGGGGTTACAGATCGAAAAACACCGTCTCGTCCTGGCCCTGGAGACGCAGGTCGAAGATCCAGCGGTGCGGCTCGGCCGCGTCCGGCCGTGCCAACAGCGTCCCGCGCCTGGCCGCCGGCACCAGGGCGAGCACCGGATCGCCGGCGACCGCCGGATCGTCGCGAAAGTAGACGCGCGTGTGGAGGTGGCGCAGCAGACCGCGCGCGAACAAACAGACGTTGACGTGCGCGGCCTGGCGCCGGCCTTGATCGTCGGTCGTCGGCCCTGGCAGCACGGTGCGGAACTCGCAGCAGCCGTCGTCGCCGGTCGGCAGCCGCCCGAAGCCGCGAAACGCCGCCGGCTGCGACGGAGAGGCGGGCAGCGGCGCCGACGCCCCCGCGCCGTCCACCTGCCAGATTTCCACCAGCGCGTCCGGCACCGGCGCAGCATCCGCATCCGTCACCCGGAAGCGCAGGGCGATGTGCGTCCCGGCGACCGACGGCTCCGCCACCACGGCCAGACCCGGATCCGTGGCCAGCCCGAAGTGAAAGAACGGCCCCACCGTTTCGGATGGAGTCGCCACCAGATCGCGGGTCTCGGCGCTCATGCCCGCTCCTCGAAGGGGGTCGAGGCGCTGCCGCGGACGACGATGTCGAAGCGGTAGCCGAGCGCCCATTCCGGCGTGGTGAGCGTGAGATCGAAGCGGGAGACGAGGCGCTGGCGCGCGCGCTCGTCGCGCACCGCCTGCAGGACCGGGTCGTAGGCGAACAGCGGGTCGTCCGGAAAATACATCTGGGTGATGAGGCGGGTGCGGAAGCACCACCCGAAGATCGAGAAATGAATGTGCGCCGGCCGCCAGGCGTTGTCGTGATTGCGCCACGGGTAGGCGCCGGGGCGAATGGTCGTGAAATGGTAGCGCCCCTCGGCATCGGTGATCGTACGCCCGGCGCCGCCGAAGTTCGGATCGAGAGGCGCCGGGTGGTCGTCCACCGCGTGGCGATAGCGCCCGGCGGCGTTGGTCTGCCACATCTCGACGAGCGTATCCCGTAGCGGCCGGCCATCTTCGTCGTGCACCCGTCCGGCAACCACGATCCGCTGCCCCTGCGGCTCCCCCGGATACTGGCGGGTCAGGTCGTTGTCCGTCTCGGCGATCGGAAACACGCCGTAGACCGGAAGGCTCAGATCCGACAGCGACTCGGGGACGCGGATGAGCGGCTGCGACGGGGCACGGCGCACCGTGGATCGGTAGGGCAGGTACAGCAGCGGCGGCTGGCTGCCGGCCAGATCCGGTCGATCGACGCTCATGAGGCCCCTCCCGCCTGGCCGGCCGTCCCGGCATGGGCGCGGGCCGTTCGCTCGTGCAGCTCCCGCAGCGTCGTCAGTTCGCCGGCCGTCGGCGCAGGCGTGGGCTCGACCCGTGACGAGAAGCGGACCGGCCAGCCGGTATTGTCCGCCACCTGCTCGCGCGAGATGCCGGGATGCAGCGCCTCGACCTCGAACTCCTTGGTCTCGGGGTGCGGGCGCATCGAACAGAGATCCGTCACCAGCAGCACCGGCCCGGCCGTCGCCACACCGAGCGCCCGGCGCTCGCGGCCGGTCGGGCCGTGCCCGAGCGACGTCAGGAAATCGAGGCGCTCGACCAGCACTCTCCGGTCGTGGCGCATGACGATGAAAATCCGCTCGCAACCGGTCGCGATCTCGGTGGCGCCGCCGCTGCCCGGAAGGCGCACTTTCGGCGTCGCATAGTCGCCGACAACGGTGCTGTTCAGATTGCCGAAGCGGTCCACCTGGGCGCCGCTGAGGAAGCCGACGGTGATCCGCCCGCCCTGCAGCCAGTACTGGAACATCTCGGCGACCGGGACGGTCGTCAGCGCGGTCTCGCACAGCTCGCCGTCGCCAATCGACAGCGGCAGGACGTCCGGGCGGGTGGCAATGGTGCCGGACTCGTAGACCAGGGTCAGGCCCGGCGCATGCGTCAGCCGCGCCAGATTGCAAGCCGCCGACGGCAGTCCGATCCCGACGAAGCAGACGTCGTCTGACCCGAGTGCACGGGCCGCCGCAATGGTCATCATTTCCGTCGCGGAGTATGTCATGCCGGTGCCGCCCGATCTCTCCTTGTTTCGAGACCTGCCGTTACGGGCCACTCCCTCGCGCTGACGATCAGGCCCCCCCCCGCAGGGGGGCGGCCCAGGCAAGGAAGCTGGCCCGATCGCGCGACAGAGCATCCCACCCGGTGTAGAAGGTGTTGTCGCGCTGATAATACCCGTGCGCATACGACGGCCGGGCGCCGCCGGGGGCGACCGCCACGGCATCGACCGTCCATGAGGGCAGCACGGTCGCGTTGGTGCCGGTGGTGCCGAGATCGTCGACGACCTCCTCGACGGTCACGATCGACCGCCGCGCCGCCAGCACCGCTTCCTTCTGCACGCCGACGATACCGGCAATCAGCACGTTGCCGGCCCGGTCGGCCTTCTGCGCGTGGATGACGGTGACGTCGGGCCTGAGCGCCGGCACCACCGCCAGCCGCTCGCCGGTGAACGGACAGGCGATGAAGGTGATGCGCGGGTTCACGCGCGGCAGCTCCGAGCCGATGTATCCCTTGAAGAACGCGCACGGCATCCCCGCCGCGCCGGCGGCATACGCATGCGCCATGGCCGAGTGGCTGTGCTCCTCGATTTCCAGCGGCCGCGGCCAGCCGTGCTCGACCGCGTCGCGCAACCGGTGCAGCGACCCCACCCCCGGGTTGCCCCCCCACGAGAAGATCAGCTTGCGCGCCGCGCCGCAGCCGATCATCTGGTCGTAGATCAGATCCGGCGTCATCCGGATCAGCGTCAGATCGGTCAGCCCCTGGCGCAGGATCTCGTGGCCGGCCGCGAACGGGATCAGGTGCGTGAAGCCCTCGAGGGCAACGCTGTCGCCGGGTCGCACGAAGCGGGCAATCGCGTCGCGAAGCGTGAGGAACTCGGCCATCGTCTGCAGGCCAGTCTAATCCAGCGGCAGCCCGACGTAGTTTTCCGCCAGGCTGGTCATCGCCGCGGTCGATCCCACCAGGTACTCCAGGTCCGCGATCCGTCTCCGCGCGTCGAACCGGCTCTCCCCCGCCTCGCGGTGCAGCATCGTCGTCATCCACCACGAGAAACGCTGCGCGCGCCAGGTGCGGCGCAGGCCGCGCGCCGAATAGTCGTCGAGCACGCGATCGGTGCCGCCGTGCAGCCGCTCTGCGAAGGCGCGGGCCAGCCGCCAGACATCCGCCATCGCCAGGTTGAGCCCCTTGGCGCCGGTCGGGGGGACGATGTGCGCCGCGTCCCCCGCCAGGCACAGCCGGCCGTAGCGCATCGGTTCGACGACGAAGCTGCGCATCCCGGTCACGCCTTTCTGCGTGATCGGTCCCTCGGTCGGGGACCAGCCGTCGCGCATGCCGAGGCGGGTGCGGAGCTCGGCCCAGATGCGGTCGTCCGACCAGGCGGCGATATCTTCGTCCGCCGCGCACTGGAGATACAGCCGCGTGACCTGGGGCGAGCGCATGCTGAAGAGGGCGAAGCCGCGGTCGTGGAGGCTGTAGACGAGCTCGTTGGACGCCGGCGGCGCGGCCGCCAGGACGCCGAGCCAGCCGAACGGATAGCTGCGCTCGAAGCGCGTCAGCGCAGCGTCGGGAATCGATGGCCGGCAGACGCCGTGAAAGCCGTCGCACCCGGCGATGAGGTCGCACCGGATCTCCTGGGTGGCGCCCTCGTGCACGAAACGAATCGCCGGGGTCGCCCCGTCGAGGCCGGCGAGCGTCACCTGGGACGATTCGAACAACACCGGCCGGCCGCTGGCGACGCGCGCCGCCAGCAGGTCTCTGACGACCTCGTTCTGGCCGTAGATGGTGATGCCCCGCCCTCCCGTCAGCGCCGCCATGTCGATGCGATGGCGGACGCCGTCGAAGGCGATGTCGATGCCGTCGTGGCGCATGCCTTCGCGGCGGAGACGCTCGCCGACGCCGGAATCACAGAGCAGATCGACGGTGCCCTGCTCGAGCACGCCGGCGCGGACGCGCTCGATGACGTGCTCGCTGGTGGCGTTTTCGACGATGACGCTGTCGATCCCGGCGAGGTGCAGGAGATGCCCGAGCATCAGCCCCGAAGCGCCGGCCCCCACGATTCCGACCTGGGTGCGCATCGCCGCCATCGCTGCTACTGCGGCGGCACGTAGCCGAGGTCCTGGCTGGCGCGATCGAGGACGATCAGGGCGCCGGCGGCGGCGGAGGCCGCGTTGCGCAGCGCCTCGGGATCGCCGCCCAATCCGGGGTCGATCCGCAGGTGCGCGGCGCGAAACGCCAGCGCGCAGAACCGCATCAGCAGATCGTGCGTCGTCGCCAGCGAGGCCGGGGCTTTCAGGGTCCTGAGCGTGCCGCGGATGGCATCGAGCTCGACCGCCACGGACAGCAGATCGGCCGGCGACGGCGCGGCGTCGCTGGCAATCGCGGCAATCGACGGACGGAGGGCATTCAGCCGTCCCAGCGCCGTGGACACCTGGTTGACGTAGCGCTCGGCCGCCTTCGACCTCGGAAGGGCCGGCGCCGCCGCCGCGGCTGGCGGCGAGGCGGCAGCGGGCGCCGCGGGGGTGGAAACCGCGCTGGAGGTGGGCGGCGCGGCAGCGGCCGGATCGCCAAGAAACACGGTCACGGTGCCGAGAGCGCGCGCGCTGGCGTCGATGCGGTGCGGGATCTGGGCGTCGAGATCGAGCACGACGCGCACGACCGGAGGACTTGGCTGGTGGAGCGTGGCGCGGATGCCGCGAACGCCGGCGCCCGCTGCCGCCGGCGGCGAGTCGAGGCGCAGGCCGACACCGGAGAAATCGAGGTACAACCGGGGCGGCCCGTCCAGCACCCCCACCAGCGGCGAGGGCAGCGGACCGTCCGCGTGGATGGTCACGGCGAGAGCGCCCGACCCTGCGGCGGTCTGCACCGACCGGATCACCGTGCCGGGTTCCTCCCTTGGCGCGGCGCCGGCATGAACCACCACCCCGGCAACGAGGGCGAGCCCGGGAACGACGCGGCTCCGCAGCAGGGCTGGCACCATGGGCGAGTGATTGTAACCCCCGGCGGGGCGGGACCGGCCATCAGGGGGTCGCGGCGCGAATCACCACCGGCAGGTCGCGGTTGGCCATCGCCTGATTGCCCGTCTGGTCCGCAGCGAGGACTCGCAGCGTGTACTCCCCGGTCGGCAGGCGATCGGCGTCCCACACACCCATCGCCGCGGCGCCGCCGGACAGCGTGTTGGTGACGACGTAGAGCAGGCGTGTGGAGCGGTGACCGTAGAACGGAATCCCGCTCCCGGAGGCATAAACAATCCGCGCCGCCTCGGAGCCCGGCAGCAGGCGATCGAACCGGATCGTCTCGCGCGGCGATTCGAAACCCGGGGCCGGGGAGCCGTCGCGCTCGAGGACCTGATATCCCAGCCGGTACAGTCCCAGCCGCCGCCTCGCTTCGTTGCCGTCCGCCTGGTCCCACGCATCGACCACCACCCGGACGCGGCCCTCGACGATCAGCCGTCCCCCGGCGCGCGCGGTCAGCGGCGTCCCATCCTCGCGAAACACTTTCACTCCGCCCTTGACGATGGTGGGCGGGACGTGATCCTGAAACTGCACCAGGCGGAACTGCAGCGGGTTGTACTCCTCCCCCGGCCAGCCGATGTTCAGGTGCACGTGCTTGAAGGCGTTGGCCGTACCGATCGCATCCCCGGTCGCAAACCGGGCGCCGCGCCTGACGCGCAGGTGGGTCAGGCGTCCCTCCGGATCGTAGGAGGCGACGAAGCGGGCCGGGTCGAGGATTGCACCGGCGCGGTCGCGGCCAATCCGCACGTGGACATAGGCCAGCGGTCCGATCCGCAGCGACTCGTTCAGCGTGCCGAAGTCGCCAGCCGCCAGCGGGCTGGTCACGGTGCCTGGACGGACCGCGCGGACGGGCGTTCCCTCCTCCGCGTGGATGTCGAGGCCGGCATGGAAGCGTTCGCCGCCTTCGCCGCCCCTCGGCTCGCCGATCGTGCCGGTGACTTCGAAGGGCCCGTCCATGGGCGCGAGCGGCCACAGCAGCGGCTCGCGCGCGAACGTGTCGGCGTCGAATCGCGGCGCAAGTCCGGGGGGCGCCGGCGGCCGAAGCTGCAGCCGCGACGCCGGGGCCACCACCCGAAGCATCGCGTTGCGCGCATCGACGACCACGAGGTGTTCGTCCGCCGCCAGCGCCAGGCCGGCGGGACTGCGGAAGTGCGCCTCCGCGCCGGGGCCGTCGCTGAATCCAGGGCGTGAGCCGGCCAGCACGCGCGCGCTCCGGCCCGGAACGATCTCGACGATCCGCCCGCGATCGTCGCCGACATAGACGGAGCCGCTGGCGCTCGCGGCAATGCCCAGCGGCCGGATCAGCCCGTCGCCGGGAAGCGGACCAAGGGTCGACACCAGACCGTCGGCGATGGCGCGGACGAGGCCGTTGCCGGAGTCCGCCACGTAGACCGTCCCCGAGGCATCGACCGCCACGCCACACGGAGTGTCGAAGCGCGCCTCCGCGGCGGCGCCATCCACGTAGCCCGGCCCGGCACCGCCGGCGAGCGTGACGACGACGCCGTCCGGCAGCAGCGCCCGGATGCGATGGTTATAGGCGTCAGCGATGATCAGCCGCCCCGTGCGGTCGGCGGCCAGCCCGATCGGGCCGTTGAAGCGCGCCTCGCGCGCGGCCCCGTCGGCAAACCCGGGCGCGAGTGCGCCGGCCGCGGTCGAGACGATGCCGTCGAGCGAGAGGCGGCGGATCAGGTTGTTGCCGGTATCGGCCACGTAGAGCGAGCCATCGGGCGCGAGCGCCAGGCCGGAGGGCGTGTCGAAGCGGGCCGCGCCGCCGGGACCGTCGGCATAGCCCGGCGATCCTCCGGCGACCGTGGAAACAGCGCCGTCCGGGCCGACCCGGCGGATGCGTTGGGACCGACCAGCGTCGGCGACATAGAGTGTGCCGTCTGGCGCCGCCGCCACGCCGAACGGATCGGAGAAGCGGGCCTCGAACGCCGCGCCGTCGCGCCAGCCGGAGATCCCGCTGCCGGCCAGCGCGGAGACGCGCGCATCCCACCCGGCGGCGAGCGGAGGCAGGGGACGGGGCCGCAGCTGCCACCAGACGGCCGCCGCGGCCCCGGCCGCGGCCAGCGCCACCACGACCGTCAGGCCGGCCAGCCAGCGGCGCGCGCGGCGCGGTGCGCGCGCGCCCGGGTGCCGCCGCGTCACTGCTTCGGATCCAGGCACCGCGGCCGTCAAGGAATCAGCGCGACGGCGTCGATTTCCACCAGCAGACGAGGCTCGGGCAGCGCCGCGACCTGCACCGTCGTCCGCGCCGGACGATGCTCGCCGAACAGCCGCGCGTAGACCCCGTTCATCTTCTGGAAGTCGGCGATGTCGATGAGGAACACGCCGCAGCGGATGACCTGCGACAGGCTCGAGCCTGCCGCCTCGAGAATGGCGGCGATGTTGGCCAGCGTCTGCTCGGTCTGCGCCTCGACACTGTCGGCGATCTGTCCGGTGGCGGGGTTGCGCCCCGCCTGCCCCGACACGAAGACGAGATTGCCGACGGCGATGCCGGGTGAATACGGACCGACGGGCGCGGGAAGATTGGCGGCGGTGACGCGGGTGAGCGGCGTAGTCATGCGCCTATGCTACGGCACCAGGCGCCGCGGTCCAATCCGGAATCACCGGCGGAAGACGAGGCCGACCGATGCGGTGAGGTAATTGATCCGCACCGGGCCGAAGCTGACCGGCCCCTGATACGGGCGATGGATGCTGCGGTAGGCGCGCAGGTCGAAGCGGACCCCGATGCGCTCCGACAGAAAGCCCACCGCCCCGCCGCCGATGTTGTAGGCGGGCAGGTCCGACTTGATGGGGAAGACGCCCTTGGCATCGACCAGCGAGGAGCTCATCACGCCGAACCCGCCAGAGACGAACGGACGCAGGCTGTACTCGGTCCAGCGCTTGGGCAGCGTCAGGACGGCGTTGCCCATCAACGCGAACGTCCGCCCGTGCCGGAGCTCGACCCGAGCGGGCAGCGGCGTCGGCGACAAGGCGCTGCCCTTCTGTCCGTCCCCCCGGAAGAAGGACGGCGTGAAGACCGCGACGGCCTCCACTCCGAACAGGCCCGACCCGACCAGCGTGGCGGCGCCGCCGAGCTGCAGGTGGGTCTTGTCGGCGCCGTATTCGGGATCGAGCAGCGTGGTCGTGCTGTGGAAGGTGACGCCGGTCATCGGCGTGAGGTGCCACTCGGCGGCCGCGCGAGCGGCCGGCAGCAGCAGCATGACGGCGCCAAGCGCCGCCAGCCGGCTCATTCGCAGAACGAACGCGTCAGCTCGCCAGCCTGAGAAAGAGCGTCGCAAAGAGGGACCGTGTCACATCGCCGGCGGAGAGCTGAAAGGGGGCGCTCAGGCCGTCGCTGTTCGCCAG
>JAYTEJ010000292.1:0-6452 GCA_043735365.1 Acidobacteriota bacterium | reverse complement strand
GATGTGAAGGACCGCATCGGCAAGCCGATGGCCTCGGCGTTCGCCGGATCCTTCATCACCGAAGACGTGACGGCCCCGAGAATGACCGACGCCACGCCTCCGGCAGGCGCCAGCGGCGTCACGATTTACTCGCCGATCCGGATCAAGTTCTCGGAGCCGATCGACCCGACCCGGTTCAGCGGGGCGCCCGTTGCGCTGACGGGACCGGGGGGCGCGGCCATCGCCGGGCGCCTCGACTATCTCTTCGGCAACACCGTCGCTGTCTTCACCCCGGACCGTCCGCTCGCGGAAGACAGCGCCTATTCGGTGACCGTCGCCGCCGCGACCGATCTCGCCGGCAACGTCCAGGCGCAGGGGACGACATTCCAGTTCGCGACGACCGACCGGACGCCGCCGCCGGTGCTTGGCCTGACGGCCCCCGCGACGGTGATCGAGAACGACCTCGCGGCGGTGGTGGCGAACGTCGGCGCGGCCGATGTCGCGAACGTCGATTTCTACATCAACGACGTCTTCGCGTTCGCCGCCCGGACGGCGCCGTTCACGCTGCGGCTGCAGGCGATTCCGGCCTTCGGCGCCCCCGGCCAGCAGATCCGCATCGGCGCGGTGGCGATTGACACATCGGGTAACCGCGGCATCGTGCCGGCGACCGCCGCGATCACGGTGACGCCCGACGTGCCGCCCGTGATCCGCATCGCCCAGCCAGCGGTGGGGCTGTCGGCGAAGACCGGCGATCGGATTCCGGTGTCGGTGGAGGTGAGCGACGATCTCGGGGTGACGCAGATTGCCTACCGCGCCACCACCGGCGACACCCGCGATGCCGGCAGCCGCGCCATCCAGCCGTCCGTGAAGATCCGCACCGAGACGTTCGGCTTCAACATTCCCGCGAACGCCGTGCCCGGATCCGTCATCCAGGTGCAGGCGACCGCCATCGACACCAAGGGCCAGACGGTCGAGGCCGCGCCGGTGTCGATCGCCGTCCTCGACGCGACGCCGCCGACAGTACAGATCACGGGCGTCGCGACCGGCGATCGCGTCCGTCCGGGCCAGCAGGTGACCGCCATCGTCGCGGCGCAGGACCTCGGATCGATCGCCAGCGTCGGTTTGACGGCTGCCGGCGCGGCGATGCTGTCGCAGGTCACCGCCATCAACCCGCCGCAGCCGTCGGTCGGCGCGGCGTTCACCTTTACCGTGAGCGCGGCGGCCCGGCCGACCGACTCGATCACGCTCGACGCGTTCGCCATCGACCAGGCCGGCAACCGCACGAATGCCGGCCGCGTCATCCTGGCGGTCACCGACAGCAACCCGCCGACGATCCGCCTGCGGTCGGCCAACGGACGCAACGACATGGTCCCCGGCCGCACCGTGGACGTGATCGCGGACGCGACCGACGAGATCGGCGTGTCGCGCATCGAGCTGAGCGGTCAGGGGGCTTTCACGCTGGCAACTGCCCGCCAGGTGTCGCCGCCACTGCCGAGCGGCTCGGCCACCTTCACGATCGAGGTGCCGGCTTCGGTGCCCGCGGGCGCGGTGCTGACGCTCCAGGCGAAGGCGGTGGACATCTCCGGCAACGCCAGCGTGCCGGTCAGCCTGGCGCTGACGGCGGCGTCGGTCGCCGACGTGGTGCTGCCGCCGTCGCTCGTGATGATCGCGGGAGAGACGGCGGACGTGGACGTGCAGTTGAGCGCCGCGGCGCCGGCCGCCGGGCTGCGCGTCGACTTCGTCAGCTCCGACGGCACCATCGTGTCCCCCCTGCCGTCCCTCACGTTCGCCGCGGGGGAAACGTCGAAGCGGCTGACGCTGACTGCTCTCTCCGGCGGCAGCGCCAGCATCAGCGCGCGCATCCAGGGCGTGCCGCGCGCGAGCACGACCGTGACCGTCCGCGGCGGCATCGTCCGCGGCACGGTGCTCAGTCCGCAGCTCCAGCCCGTTCCGAACGCGCAGGTGACGGTCACCGGCGGCGGCGTGACGGCCACGACCGTGACGGATGCGGCGGGCGCCTACTTCGTCGAAGGCGTGTCCGGCACGGTGACGGTCGCGGTCAAGGCGCTCGATCCCGTCACCCAGCTGCTCGGCTACGGCTCCGGCACGATGAACCGCGCCAACGGCTACGTCGTCGTCAATGTCGCGCTCATCGCCGCCGGGTCCTTCAGCGGCCAGGTGGTCACGCCGGCCGGCGCGCCGGCCGGCGCCGGAGTGAAGGTGGACCTGTTCGAGGCGCGCGACCTGAGCGACCCGATCGCCTCGGTCTTCACCGACGCCGATGGCCGCTGGAGCTTCCCGCTCGTCGCGATTGGCAGCTACACGCTCGAGGCGTCGGACACCCTCGGGAACCGGGGGCGCTCGAGCGCGGCCATCCCGGCGAGCGGCGCCGAAGTGGACGTGCCGATCACGTATCTCGGACGCGGCGCCGTGTTCGGCGTCGTCCGATCGGCCACGGGCAGCGCCGTTGCCAACGCCGCCGTCACGCTGCGCGCCAGCAGCCTCTTCGGCCAGCGGCCCGACGCGGTGATGAGCGCGGATGGAAACGGCGCGTTCCGGTTCGAGGGGGTGTTCGCCGGATCCTTCAGCGTCTCGGCCACCGACGCCGTCACGGGCCAGGGAGGCAGCGCTGCCGGCTCGATCGCCGCCGATGGCCAGCAGGTCGAGGCAAACATCAGCCTCTCGCCGTTTGCCAATCTGCAGGGCACCATCTTCCGCGCCGACGGCACGACGCCCGCGGGCGCGGGCGCACGGGTGACCCTGCAGTTCTGCAACTTCGGCTCGAATTGCTACTTCTCGACCCAGACCGACAGCGCCGCGCACTACGCCTTCACGTTCCTCCCGCTCGGCTCGTTCACGCTCCAGGTGAGCGAGCCGGCGACGCGCGGCCTGGCGCAGGCCGGCGGCCGGCTCGACCTCAACGGCGAGACGCGGACCTTTGATGTGTCGCTGCTGCCGCAGGGCACGCTGGTGGTGACCGTGACCGACGCCAACGGCGCGGCTGTGGCAGGGGCGAATGTGAGCGTCAGCACGGGCAATGGGTTCCTGTCGGATAACCTGGCAGGCACCACCGGGGCGGACGGCCAGGTGATTGTCGAGCGTGTGCTGTCGGCCGGCTTCACCGTGACCGCATCCGCGAACGGACTGTCCGGGCAGGCCGGAGGCACGCTCGGCGCAAACGAGGTCCGGCAGATCGGCGTCAGGCTGGAGCCGGTCGCCATCGTCGCCGGGACGGTCTTCGCGCCGGACGGACAGACGCCCGCCACTGAGGGCCGCGTCGACATCGCTGCGCAAGGCTACCCCTACTCGAGCTACTCGCAGCCGATCGGGTCCGACGGCAGCTTCCGGTTCGAGGGCGTGCGCCTCGGCACCTATGCGGTGCGAGCGTTCGACGCCGCCGGCCGCCTCCGCGCGACGGCGCCCGGCGCGGTGCTGACCGCGAACGGCCAGGTCGAGACGCGCAATCTCATCGAGGTCGGCCTCGGCACCGTCCGCGGCGTCGTCCTGAACCCGGACAGCTCCAGCGCCCAGGGCCTTTACGTCCAGGTCCGGAGCCTGAATCCGTCGTTCGGTGGATTCTTCGCCGCGACCACCGACGCGGGGGGCAACTACGAGGTCCCCGGCGTGCCGGTCGGACAGGTCGTGGTCAATACAGGGAATACCCAGGCCGGGCTGCTGGGCGAAGCGCGCGGAGAGATCGCGCGCGACGGCGACGTGCTCCAACTCGACGTGGTGCTGCAGAGCAATGCCGTCAGCCTCAGCACCTATCTCTACGACGCCAACGATTCGTGGTTCGAGGTGCAGCCGGACGGGTCTGTTCTCAACAGTGTCCAGTCGGTGTTCTATGGGGACTTCTCCACGAGGACGGGGGGCTTCCGGCTCGACCTGACAGCCAACGGGACGACGACGCCGTTCACCGGCCGGAGCTTCGGTGCGTTCGAGGACGACCGCCAGGAAATCGCTATCCGGCAGGAAGGGCTGCTCGGCCTCAACGTGACGCGCAAAGTGTTCGTCCCGAAGACGGGCTACTTCGCTCGCTATCTCGAGAGCCTGTCGAACCCGACCGCCGACCCGATTACCGTGGACGTGCGCGTCACCAGCCACCTCCGCGGCTACAACGGCTCGCAGAGGGTCATCGCCACCTCCGACGGCAACGCGCAGGTCAACATCGCCGGCACCGACGCGTCCGATCGGTGGATGACGCTCGACGATGGGACCGATGGGGATCCGTACTGGGAAAGCACCGCGACACCCGTGGCGCTGGTGTTCGATGGCACGGGTGCGCCGCTGCACGCCAGCGCGGGCAGCTTTGCGAATTCGATGACCGCCCAGTACCAGTGGACCGTCACCGTGCCGGCGGGCGGCGTCGTGACGCTGATGCACTTCGGCGCGCAGCAGACCAGCCGGGCGGCGGCGCGCGCGACCGCGGAGCGGCTGGAGCAGCTGCCGCCCGAGGCGCTGGCGGGCCTGAGCCCTGAGGAGATCGGGTCGATTCAGAACTTCGCCGTGCCTGCCGACGGGCTGAGCGCGCTGGCGGCGGCGCCATCCACGGAGGGCACCGTCACCGGACGTGTGCTCGAGGCGGACAACGCTACGCCGGTGGTGTCGGCGCAAGTGCTGTTCCGGAGCGCCAACTTGTTCTTCGGGCGCCAGCAGTACGTCTACACCGACAGCACCGGGGCGTTCACTCTGCAGGGCTCGATGGCCGACCGCCGGGCCGTGGCGATCGACGCCTTCACCCTGGTTGCGAGTCACCCGTCGACCTCGATCAGCTCGCCGTCCGTGCCGGGGGCCTTTGCCGCCGGGGAGGTCTCGACCAGCCAGGACGTCGTCTTCTCGAACGCCGCGCTGGTGCGGGGCGTGGTTCGCCGGTCCGATGGTTCCGCGGCGCCCCAGGGTTACGTGCTGCTCTACGGGAATACGTCGTACTTCTACGCCACCGCGCAGATCGCGAGCGATGGGGCGTTCAGTTTCGGTGGCGTCCCGGCCGGGAACTATACGATCACCGCGTTCCTGTCCCATCCGCAGGGCACCGGCGTGTCGAGCGCGCCGGCAGCGGTCGCGATAGCGGCCGGAGGGATCGTCGAGATCCCGATTACGCTGCCGCCGACCGGCACGCTGAACGGCGTCGTCCGCACCGACGCCGGGAGCGGGGTGGCGCAGGGCTACGTCTACTGGTATTCGGACAACGGCAGCTTCAGCCGTCAGGCGTATACCGACACTTCGGGACGGTTCAGTTCGCTCGAGATGCCGGTCGGACATTACACGGCCTACACCAGCGATCCGTCGAATGGCGTTCAGGTGAATGTTGGCTTCGACATCACGGCAGGCGGCGCGACTGATGTGGTGCTGACGCTGGTGCCCACCGCCACCCTGCAGGTGCAGGTGAACCGCTCGAACGGCCAGCCCGCCGAAGCGCAGGTGCAGATCAACGGACCGCGGTTCTCGCGCTACGCGCAGACCAACACCGCGGGTGCGCTCTCCGTCGCGAACGTGCCGGTGGACACCTACCGTCTGCAGGCGTCCGGGAGCGCCACGGACTACTACGGCCAGGGACCGGTCACACCGCCGGCGTCAATCGACGTCGCCGCGGGCACGAGCGCCGCCACGCTGACGCTGCCGCCGTTCGGGACGGTCAGGGGCACCCTTCGGTACTCGGACGGCACGCCCGCACGCAACAGCTTCTATCAGGTCATCGAGCTCAATGGGGCGGGCTACCAGGGGCGCGCCTACCTCTACTCCGACGGCAGCTACTCGTTCCCCGGTGCGCCCGCGGGCGTGCCGCTGACGCTGCGCGGCCTACACCCGAATCAGAGCTATTACGACCGCGCGGTCTTCGCCGAGCAGCCGGGCGTGTCGATTCCTGCCGACGGCGACACGGTGACGCAGGACCTGACGCTGCCGGCGATCGTCAACGTGCGGGTGTTCGTCCAGCATCCGGACGGGACGCCGTTCGGTGGCATCCGCATCTACGCGAAGGACACCTACCATCCGTACTTCCAGAACTGGGGCGTCTCCGAGGCGTCGATGGGGCTCGTCAGCATCTCGAATGTCGCGGGCACGCTCACCGTCCGCGCCATCGATCCCGACACCGGGATTGCGCTGCAGGATCTGGACGTCGCGCTCAGCGGGGCCTCCGACGGGGCGCTGGTGAACGTCACCATGGCGCTCACCGTGGTCAACGGCAATGTCCAGGGCCACGTCTACGCCGCAGACGGCGTGACCCCGGTGCCCGGTGCGTACGTGCAGGTGCTGAACGCGGTCGACAGGGCGCAGCTGCGCGCGGCGTATGCCGACCAGGCGGGGGCGTACGGCTTCACGGATCTGCTGCCCGGCAGCGCCGGCTTCATCGTGCAAGCCTACGAACCGCGGACGTTCGCCATCAGCGCCGAGACCGCTGGCCAGTTCGAGGCCGTGGGTGTGACGAAGACCGTGGACGTGCTGCTGCCGCTGGTGCGCGGCAGCGTCGACGG
>JAYTEJ010000291.1:0-4058 GCA_043735365.1 Acidobacteriota bacterium | reverse complement strand
AAGCTTGGCTGAAGTCAAAGTACAGGAAGGCGAATCGATCGAGAGCGCCCTCCGCCGCTTCAAGCGCAAGGTGCAGCAGGAAGATATCATCAAGGATATCAAGAAGCACTCCTTCTATCTGAAGCCCGGAGATCGCCGTCGGGCGAAGCAGGCGCTGGCGCGCAAGCGCTCGCGCAAGAAGTTGCGTCGCGAGGTCGAATAGCGGCAGACACTATCCCGTCCGGCTCCTCGAGGGCCGGGCGGGGTCCGATGGTCCGCGAGCAGCGGACGATTGGCGACTGCGTAAGAGGCAGAACGATGGAGTTCCAGGACAGGTCGCTCAATTGCGTGGACTGTGGCGCGGAGTTCATCTGGACGGCTGGAGAACAGCTTTTCTTCGCAGACAAGAACTTCAAGAACGAGCCGAAACGGTGCAAGGCCTGCAAGGCCAAGCGCGCCTCCAGGCCTTCTGCCGCCGGAGGGGTGGCCCGGGAACGGGTCGAAACCACCACCAACTGTTCGGCCTGCGGCAAGGAGACCACGGTCCCCTTCCGGCCGACTCAGGGCCGGCCGGTCTTTTGTCGCGAATGCTTCCAGACGCGAAAATTCACCGACGCCGGCGGCGCGTAACGCGCGCCGGTCCGGTATCCCGGGCCCTGGCCACGCCTTCCGGCGTGGCTTTTTTTGTTCCGAACCCGGAGCGCCTCTCCAGGCGTCCAAGGGTCGTTCCCGCTTTCCCCCCGCAGCCATGCCTGATTCGAAACGCTTCCTGACATCACTCGCGGCCGCGACCTTCGTGCTCGCGGCAGCGGCCTGCGGCAGCGGCGGAGCGCCGAGCGCCGGCGCCGCGCCCGCCCCTCCTCCGGCGGCCGTCTCGGTGGTGACGCTGCAGGCCGCACCGGTCGAGCAGGCCTCGGAGTTCATCGCCACCCTCCGCTCACTCCACTCCTCGACCATCCAGCCGGAAGTGGCCGGGTCGGTGACCAGGATCTTCGTGAAGTCGGGCGACCGCGTCCGCACCGGCACACCCATCGCCCAGATCGATCCCGATCGCCAGCAGGCGGCGGTGCGCAGCACCGAAGCCAACCGTCCGGGGGCCGAGGCCGACGTCCAGTACTGGCGGCAGCAGGTCTCCCGCCTCAACTCGCTCGTCACCGCCGGCGCGATCAGCCGCCAGGAGTTCGAGCAGGCGCAGAACTCGCTCAAGACCGCCGAGGCCAAGCTGGCCTTGATCGACGCCCAGGTCAGCGAAGACCGGGTCCAGCTCCGCTACTTCCGGGTCACGGCGCCGCAGGACGGCATCGTCGGCGACATCGTCGTGCGCCCCGGCGACCGCGTCACCTCGTCGAGCGTGATCACGACCATCGACCAGAACTCATCGCTCGAGGCCTACGTGCAGGTGCCGCTCGAGCGCGCTCCGGAACTGAAGCCGGGGCTGCCGGTCCAGCTCCTCGACCGCGACGGCACGGTCGCGGCCAGCAACCCGATAACCTTCATCGCGCCGCGGGTCGATACCGCGACGCAGTCGGTGCTGGTCAAGAGCCTGCTCAAGGATGTGCCGCCGGCCGTCCGCGCCCAGCAGTTCGTGCGCGCCCGCATCATCTGGAGCAGCGAGCCGGGCCTGACGGTTCCGGTGGTCGCGGTGTCGCGCATCAGCGGCCAGTACTTCGTGTTCGTGGTGGAGTCGCAGAAGGGCGGCCTGGTGGCGCGGCAGCGCCCGGTGCAGGTCGGCGAGGTGACTGGCGACCAGTACACCGTGACCGGCGGGCTCAAGGCGGGGGACCGGATCGTCACCTCGGGCATCCAGAAGCTGGCGGACGGCGCGCCGGTCAAAGTGCAGTAGATGTTCGTCGACACCTTCATCCGGCGCCCGATCCTTGCCTCGGTCTGCTCGCTGGTGCTGATCCTGGCCGGGGCGATCGCCATTCCGACCATGCCGGTGGCGCAGTACCCGGAGCTGGCGCCGCCGCAGATCAGCGTCACCACGTTCTACACCGGCGCCGACGCCCAGGCGGTAGAGACCGCGGTGACCACCCCGCTCGAGCAGGCGATCAACGGGGTCGAGGGCATGCTCTACATGGAGTCCTCGAGCACCAACAGCGGCGCCAGCAACATCAACGTCACTTTCGACGTCACCCGCAACGTCGACATCGCCGCGGTCGACGTCCAGAACCGGGTTTCGACGGCGCTCGGGCGGCTGCCGGCGGACGTCCGCACCAACGGCATCACGGTGCAGAAGGGGTCGACCGGGTTCGTGCTGGCGGTCGGCGTCTACGCCGACAACGGACAATACGACTCACTCTTCATCAGCAACTACATCGACGTCTATGTCAAGGACGCGCTCAAGCGCCTCGACGGCGTCGGCAACGTCCAGATTTTCGGCGAGCGGCGCTATTCGATGCGGGT
This sequence comes from Acidobacteriota bacterium, assembly GCA_043735365.1. Taxonomy (GTDB): domain Bacteria; phylum Acidobacteriota; class Vicinamibacteria; order Vicinamibacterales; family 2-12-FULL-66-21; genus JALZOC01. The sequence goes on along the minus strand of JAYTEJ010000291.1, from coordinate 1,673 downwards.
CTGGCTCGACCCCGGCAAGCTCGCCAGCCGCGGCCTGACCGCCGCCGACGTCGTCAGCGCGCTGCGCGAGCAGAACGTCCAGGTGGCGGCCGGGGCGATCGGCCAGGCGCCCATCCGCAGCGACCAGAAGTTCCAGATCAGCGTCCGCGCCGCGGGCCGGCTGCACGAGATCGGCGAGTTCGAGAACATCATCGTCAAGGCGGCCTCAGGCGGCGCGCTGGTGCGCATCAAGGACGTCGCCTCGGTGGAGCTCGGCGCCGAGACCTACGGATCGCAGTTGCGCTTCCAGGGGGTCGACGCGGTCGGGTTCGGCGTCACCCAGCTGCCCTCGGCCAACGCCCTCGACGTCGAGCGCGCGGTGCGCCAGGAGCTCGATCGGCTCGCCGCGTCCTTCCCGCCTGGGCTGAAGTATCACATTGCCTTCAACACCACCCAGGTGGTGGCCGAATCGATCCGCGAAGTCCTCATCACCCTGGTCGAGGCGATCGGGCTGGTGGTGCTGGTGATGTTCGTCTTCCTCCAGAGCTGGCGGACCACGCTGATTCCGACGATCACCATCCCGGTGTCGCTGATCGGCGCGTTCGCGTTCATCAAGCTGATGGGCTTCTCCATCAACACCCTGACGCTCTTCGGCATCATCCTCGCCACCGGCATCGTCGTCGACGACGCCATCGTGGTGATCGAGAACATCGAGCGCCATATCCAGGAGTACAAGACGCCGGCGCGCAAGGCGGCGTCGGCGGCGATGCGCGAGGTGTTCGGCGCGGTGATCGCGACGGCGCTGGTGCTGGTCGCGGTGTTCGTGCCGGTCGCGTTCTTCCCCGGGACCACCGGCCGCCTCTACGCCCAGTTCTCGATGACGATTGCCTTCTCGGTGGCGCTGTCGGCGTTCAACGCGCTGACGCTGACGCCGGCGCTGTCGGCGCTGCTTCTCGACCGCAGCCACCACGGCAAGGGGGCGTTCTTCAGCCGGGTGGAAGGGGCGATCACCGCTGGCACCAACCACTACGTCGCGGTGCTGACCCGGCTGCTGCGGATCCGCTGGGGCGTGGTGGTGGTGTTCCTGGCGGCGCTGGGGCTGACGGCGCTGGTGTATCGAGCGGTGCCGAAGGCGTTCGTACCGGCGGAGGACCAGGGCTATTTCATCAGCATCGTTCAGGCCCCGGCCGGGGCCTCGCTGCAGTACACCGGCGGGATTGCGCGGCAGGCGGAGGCGATCCTGATGAAGGATCCCGACGTCGAGAGCGTGTTCTCCGTGATGGGATTCAGCTTCAGCGGCGCCGCCCCGAACCAGGGGCTGATCTTCACCAGCCTGAAGCCGTTCGCCGGGCGCAAGGGGGCAGCGCACTCGCTCCAGACCGTGCTGGGGCGCGTTTCGGGGCAGTTCGCTGGCATCAGCGGCGCCAACGTCTTCGCCACCCCGCCCCCGTCGATCCCGGGCTTAGGAGCGTTCGGCGGCTTCCAGTTCCAGGTCCTCGATCAGGCCGGCACCGACATCAACGCGCTGGCGGCGGCGACCTACGCGATGGCCGGCGCCGGCAACCAGTCGCCGAGGCTGCGCGGGCTGTTCACCTCGTTCACCGTCAACGATCCGCAGCTGACCGTCCAGATCGATCGCGATCGGGCGCTGGCGCTCGGCGTGCCGGTCAACGAAGTGACCAGCGCGCTGCAGA
>JAYTEJ010000290.1:0-2634 GCA_043735365.1 Acidobacteriota bacterium | reverse complement strand
AGGGTGGCACGCAAGCGGTCTGCGGGCCCGACGCGCGTCGGTCCGCGGCTCATCCCGCGCGGACGGCTGCTGAGCGCCGCGCTGCTGCTCGTCGCGGCCGGCGCGGCGGCGCTCCTGTGGCGGTCCCACGACCGACGAACCGTGCCGGCTCCGGCGGCCGTTCCGGCGTCGGCGCCGGGCCCCAGTCACGTCGGCAGCCGCGCCTGCGAGGCCTGCCATCCAGGCGAGAGCCGAGCCTGGCGCGGGTCCCAGCATGCGCGGGCCATGGCGGAGGCCACCGGCGACGCCGTGCTCGGCCGGTTCGATGGACGACGGTTCACGTACGCCGGCGTCACGTCTTCCTTCTTCCAGCGTGACGGCACGCCCTACGTCCGCACCGAGGGGGCGGATGGCCGCCTCGCCGACTTCGCGATCAAATACACGTTCGGCGTTTACCCGCTCCAGCAGTACCTCGTCGCGTTCCCTGGAGGGCGCCTGCAGGCGCTCAGCCTGGCCTGGGACACGAGGCCGCCCGCCGCGGGCGGCCAGCGATGGTTCCATCTGTATCCGGACGAGCGGATCAGGGCCGGCGATCCGCTCCACTGGACCGGCCCGCAGCAGACCTGGAACTTCATGTGCGCGGACTGCCACTCGACCCATGTGCGCAAGGGGTATGATCCCGCGACCCGCCGCTACGCCACCACGTGGTCGGAGATCAGCGTCGGCTGCGAGGCGTGTCATGGCCCTGGCGAGGCGCACGTCGCGTGGGCGCGGCGCGGCGGCGCGGCGGTGGACGCGCGCGCTGACCGGTACCTGACCGCCCGCTTCGACGAGCGCAGTGGCGTGGCGTGGGGGATCGACCCCGTCAGGCAGTCACCCGTCCGGAGCAAGCCTCGGGGGGCGGACCGGGAAATCGAAGCCTGCGCCCGGTGCCATGCCCGGCGGGCGCAGCTGACCGACCGGACCCAGCCGGGCGATCGCTTCGAGAACGGCTTCAGGGCGAGCCTGCTCGAGCCGGGCTTGTTTCACGCCGATGGCCAGCAGCGCGACGAGGTCTACACGTACGCCTCGTTTCTCCAGAGCCGGATGTATGCGAAGGGGGTCACCTGCAGCGACTGCCATGACCCGCACACCGCCGCGCGCCGGCTGCCGGGCAACGCGCTCTGCACCCAGTGCCACTTGACGGCAAAGTACGACACGCCCGGGCACTCTCGCCACGCCGCCGGCGGCCCCGCCTCCGCCTGCGTGGTCTGTCACATGCCGGCGAAGACGTACATGGGCGTGGACTCGAGGCGCGACCACGGCTTCCGCATCCCCAGGCCCGACATCGCCGCGGCCGTTGGCGCTCCCGACGTGTGTACGACGGCGTGTCACCGTGGCCGCCCGCCGGCGTGGGCGGCGGCCGCGCTCGAACGCCGCTACGGTCACGCTCCGGGATCCGCGTCGTCCTTCGCCGAGGTGTTCCATGCGGCCGGCCATGGCGATCCGGACCAGGCCGCCGCCCTGGCGCGCCTGACATCGGACGACGCGCTGCCCGCTATCGTCCGGGCGAGCGCACTCGAACGGATCGGGACGAGCGGCGGCGCGAACCCCGGCGTCACGGCGCGAGCCCTTGGCGACCCCGACGCGCTCGTCCGGCGCGCCGCGCTGGCGGCGATCGAGGGTGCCGATGCGGCCACCCGTCTGCGGCTGGCTCCGCCGCTGCTCTCGGATGCCACGCGCACCGTGCGCTCCCAGGCGGTCATGTCGCTCCTCGACACCTCCGGCCTGGCGCTGCCCGACAGGTTCCGGGCGGCGTTCGAGCGCGCCCTGGACGAGTACCTGTCGGAACTGCGATTCAACGCGGATCGGCCGGAAGCGCAAACCAATCTGGGCACGGCACTCGCGGCGACCGGCCACAGCACCGGCGCAACTGCCGCCTTCCGGGAGGCCATCGCGCTCGACCGGACCTACATCCCGGCGTACGTCAATCTCGCGGACGTCTACCGCTCTCAGGAAAAGGAGGCCGACGCGGAACAGGTGCTGCGCGCGGCGATCGCGGCGACGCCCGCCGCCGCCGACGCGCACCATGCCCTCGGTCTGTCGCTCGTCCGGCAGCATCGCGTGCCCGAGGCGCTTGCCGCACTCGCGGAGGCGGCCCGGCGGGCGCCAGACAGCGCGCGTTACGCCTACGTTTACGCCGTCGCCCTGCACGATACCGGCAGCGCGGACGAGGCCGTCGCCGCGCTCAGCGCCTCGCTCGCCAGGCACCCGCGCGATCGCGACACGCTCTATCTGCTGGCCACCTATGCGGCGGAAGCGGGCCGGCCCGGCGACGCGCGGACCTACGCCAGGCGCCTGCTGGCGGTCGAACCGGACGCGCCGGATGCGCGGGCGCTGCTCCAGCAACTGGAGCTGGCGCCCTCTTCCAGGCCCGATTCCACGCGGTAGGATGAGGAAGTGGATGTCCCCTGCTTTGCCCGGTGACGGCGCGATGACGCTCCGTGTATCGTGACCGATATGCGTGCTTTCTCCGCTGATGTCCTGATACGCGAGGTGTGCCATGCGGCTCCTCGTGGTTGAAGACGACCGCAGGGTCGCCGCCTTCATCCAGACCGGGTTGCAACAGGAAGGCCACGCCGTTGACGTCCTGCACGATGGCACTGGTGCGAGCGA